>CAWUOG010000053.1:0-13229 GCA_963923875.1 uncultured Alphaproteobacteria bacterium | reverse complement strand
CCAGCCGGACTCCCCGGACCGACCCCTCGCCGGTTTCGGCACCAGCCCCTGCGCCCGTCTATGTCGAGGCAACACCACCGGCCGCAATCCCGACCTCTGCCAACTCAGGCCGGCCGACTATTGCCTCGATCGCGGCGGGCGCATCATCGCCTGCCGCACCTCCGCCCTCCGTCGGTGGCGGAGGCGGCGGCGGGTTTTACGTCCAGACGGGCGCGTTCACGACGATGGATAACGCCGAACGTCAGCGCGGACTTGTGCGCAGCTACGGTATTTCGGAGATTTCTCCGGCATCCGCCGGCGGCCGCGAGGTTTACCGCGTCCGCCTCGGGCCTTATACGACGCCAGATGCCGCCGGCATCGTGGCGGATCGGTTGAAACGGTCAGGTTATGGTGATGCGCGTGTGGTGGCGGACTAACGGACTGCGGACGATCGCGATCGTCCTGGGCCTTTTTGCGCTCGTCGCCGTGGCAAGCGAGACCGGGGCACAGCAGCAAGGCGACCAGAATCGCAAGCCGCCGGCGCAGAAGCCGCGTCCCCAGGCGAAGCCAGCCAATCCGCAGACCACGACGGCTCCGCCGGCGAAGACCGAGCCGACGACACCCTCCCAGGTCGGCATCGCGACGATTGCCCGCCAGGCCTTCATGGTCGACCCGCAGACCTCGACGGTCATGCTCTACAAGGACGCCGACCAACCGATGCCGCCATCGTCGATGGCCAAGATGATGACCGTCTACATGGTGTTCGAGGAACTGGCGGCCGGTCGCATCAAGCTCGATACGCGCTTCAAGGTCAGCGAGAAGGCGTGGCGCATGTCGCAGCAGGGCTCGACGATGTGGGTTGGCGAGCCCGGCAGCGAAGTGACCGTCGAGGACCTGATCAAGGGCATGATCGTCCTGTCTGGCAACGACGCCTGCATCGTCGTCGCCGAAGGGCTATCGCCGAGCGAGGAGGCATTTGCCGAGCGCATGACCAAGCGCGCGCACGAACTCGGCCTCAACAAGTCCGTCTTCAAGAATGCGTCGGGCTGGCCGGCGGAGGGCCAGTACACGACGGCACGCGATCTCGCCGTCCTGGCGTGGCGCACCATCGAGGACTTCCCGAAGTACTATCCGTACTATTCGATCCAGAACTGGACCTACAACAACATCAAGCAGGACAACCGCAATCAGCTGTTGCGCTCGACTCCCGGCGCCGACGGGCTGAAGACCGGCCACACGGAGGAGGGAGGCTTCGGTCAGGCCACGTCCGTGGTACGCGACGGCCGCCGCCTGATCCTCGTCGTAAATGGTATCGCGATCGGCAAGCCGAGCAAGGAGGGCATGCCGGATCGCGCGCGGGAGACCGGGCGCCTGATCGAGTGGGGCTTCCGGGAGTCCACGAACACGACCATTTTCCGGGCCGGCGATACCGTGGTCGAGGCGCCGGTATGGCTCGGCAGCCAGGACAAGGTCCCACTGGTGGTCCCGCGGGCCGTACAGATCACGCTTCCGGCCGGCCAGGCCGCTCAGCCACGCGTCGTCGCCCGGTATGACGGTCCGTTGCCGGCGCCGATCGTCAAGGGAACCAAGCTCGGGACTGCAGCCGTCACCTTGCCCGACGGCCGGGTGATGGAATATCCGCTGCAGGCGGGCGCCGACGTCGCCCGCCAGGGCATGGTGTCGCGCGTTGTCAGCCTCGTTCGGCACTATCTGTTCGGCTGGATCTCGTGAGCTCCGCCGCAACAGGGCGCTTCATCACACTGGAAGGCGGCGAGGGAGCGGGGAAATCGACGCAGATCGCCCGCCTGAGCGACTGGCTGCGTCAGCAGGACCGTACCGTCGTGACCACGCGCGAACCTGGCGGTTCGCCGGGGGCCGAGATGATCCGCAAGTTGCTGGTCGAGGGGCCGGCCGAGCGCTGGGACGGCACGACCGAAGCGCTGCTGCATTTCGCGGCCCGCCGCGATCATCTTCGCTCCACGGTGTGGCCGGCGCTGAGGCGCGGCGACTGGGTGATCAGCGACCGATTTGCCGACTCGACCGTCGCCTATCAGGGCCACGGCCACGGTCTCGATCGTGGGACGCTGGAGCGCCTCTATCAGGTGGCGGTGGGGGAATTCCGTCCCGATCTCACCCTGATCCTCGACCTGCCGATCGACGCAGGCCTGGCTCGCGCTGCCGCCCGCCGCGGCAGCGAGACCCGTTACGAGAGCCTGCCGGCGGAATTTCATGAGCGCGTACGCGCCGGTTTCCTCGAGATCGCCCGGCGTGAGCCGGGCAGGTGCGTCGTGATCGACGGCACCCAGGGAATCGACGCCGTCACCGCCGCGATCGTGCGCGCCGTTTCACAGCGGCTCGCCGCCTGAGCCATGGCGCGCGGCAAGACTCCTGCCGATCCCGCCGAGCTGGAAAAGCTCGAATGGCCCTATGCCTGGCCGCCGCCGTGGCGAAACGACCGGCTGATTGGCCATGACGTAGCCGAGAAGACGATGCTCGCCGCACACGGCAGCAGCCGGCTGCATCACGCCTGGCTGATCACGGGGCCGCGCGGCATCGGCAAGGCGACGCTCGCCTGGCGTTTCGCGCGCTTCCTGTTGTGCGGCAGCCAGCAGGGTGGATTGTTTGGCGACACACCGACCGGACTGGATGTCGGCATGGAGGCGCCAGGCCGATCGCTGGTCGACGCACGCTCTCATCCGGACTTGTTCCATCTGCGGCGCACCCTGCATCCGGACAACGGCCGAATGCGCGGTGAGATCGTGGTCGAGGACGTGCGCGGCCTCGGCGAGTTCATGCACATGACGCCGGCCATGGGACAATGGCGGGTGGCCCTGGTCGACGCGGCCGACGAGATGAATCGGAACGCCGCCAATGCAGTGCTGAAGATCCTGGAAGAGCCGCCGCCCAATGCGGTTCTGCTGATCGTGGCGCATGCGCCGGGCCGGCTGCTGCCGACCATCCGTTCGCGCTGCCGGCGGCTCGCGCTGCATCCGCTGTCGGACGACACCGTGATCGACCTGCTCGGCCGCTACGCGCCGGAGACGGCGGAAGAGGAGAGGCGGGCGCTTGCCGGGCTCGCCGAGGGAAGCATCGGTCGCGCCCTGGAACTGGCGAGCGCGGGCAGCCTTGGTCTCTATCGCGAAATGGTAGACGTCCTGACGACGCTCCCCGACATCGACATGGCCAGGCTGCACACATTCGCGGAGCGGTTCGCGCGCCGCGGCGAAGAGGCCAATGCCGACTGGCGATCGTTGAATTTTCTGCTCGATGGATGGCTGAAAGCACTGGCACGACAGGCCGCGACCCCCGGGCAATCGGCGCTGATCGTGCCGGCGGAAAAGGGTCTGAAAGAGCGGCTGCTCTCCTCTGGCAACCTCGATCGATGGATCGAGGCCTGGGAAAAGGTCTCCCGACTGCTGTCCCGCAGCGACGCCGTCAACCTCGACCGCAAGGAGACGGTGCTCGTGAGCTTCCTGACCCTCCAATCGGCGATGCGCTGAGCTGCCTTGATAAGGCCTTGGAGCCGTGAGAAAAGGGCGCCCATGTCGACCCGGCCCGACATCGGAGACCTGCTCGTCCGCGACCGAATGCGGCGCTGAACACGCTTGAGCCCCGGCTCGAGCCTTGGTGCCCCGGGAAGGGGCGACAGTTCAGGAGTTCAGTCATGTCCGGCCGCCACTACTACATCACGACGCCGATCTACTATGTGAATGACGTCCCGCACATCGGGCACGCCTACACGACGCTTGCCTGCGATGTGCTGGCGCGCTTCAAGCGCCTCGACGGCTACGACGTTCGCTTCCTCACCGGTACCGACGAGCACGGCCAGAAGGTCGAAAAGGCGGCGGCCGCCGCCGGTCTCGCTCCCAAGGCGTTCACCGACAAGGTAAGTCAGGCCTTCCGCGATCTCGTCGCGAAGATGAATTACAGCCCGGACAATTTCATCCGCACCACCGAGCCACGCCACTACAAGGCGAGCCAGGCACTGTGGGAGAAACTGGTCGCTTCCGGCGACATCTATCTCGGCTCCTACGCCGGCTGGTACTCGGTGCGCGACGAAACCTACTTCGTCGAAGGCGAGACCGAGGTCGGCCCGGACAAGAAGCGCCGCGCCACGGCGACCGGCGCTGAAGTCGAATGGGTCGAGGAGCCGTCCTACTTCTTCAAGCTCTCGGCCTGGGCCGACCGTCTGCTCGCGTTCTACGAGCAGAACCCGGGCTTCATCGGGCCCGACAGCCGCCGCAACGAGATCCTGAGCTTCGTGAGAGGCGGCCTGCAGGACCTCTCGGTTTCCCGGACAAGTTTCTCGTGGGGCGTGCCTGTGCCGGGCGACACCAGGCACATCATGTACGTCTGGCTGGACGCACTGACGAACTACATCACCGAGTGCGGCTATCCCGACACGAACGATCCGCTGTGGAAGTATTGGCCGGCCGACCTTCACATGGTGGGCAAGGACATCATCCGATTTCATTGCGTGTTCTGGCCGGCGTTCCTGATGTCGGCCGGGATTGCCCCGCCCAAGCGCGTCTTCGCGCACGGCTGGTGGACCAATGAAGGCCAGAAGATTTCCAAGTCACTGGGCAACGTCATCGACCCCAACGAGTTGGTGGCGACGTACGGGCTCGATGCCGTGCGCTACTTCCTGCTGCGTGAAGTTCCGTTCGGCAACGACGGCGACTTCCAGCGCAAGGCCCTGATCGGCCGCCTGAACGGCGACCTCGCCAACGCTTACGGCAATCTCTGCCAGCGGGTGCTGTCCATCGTCGCCAAGAACTGCGAGAGCAGGGTGCCGGCGCAGGGGCCGCTCACCGACGCCGACAATGCCCTTCTCGATCGTGCACGCGGCCTGCTGGCTGCGGTGCGCAAGGAACTCGACGAGCAGGCATTCCACAAGGCATTGACCACGATCTGGGAAGTGATCGCCGACGCAAACCGCTACGTCGACGCCCAGGCGCCGTGGGCGCTCGCCAAGACCGATCTGGCGAGGCGGGACACGGTCCTTTGGGTGCTCGCCGAAACGATTCGGCGCGTCACGCTGCTCGTGCAGCCTTTCATGCCGGGTTCGACGGGCAAGATCCTGGACCAGCTTGCCGTTGCGGACCGCAGTTTCGCGGCGTTCGACAGCGAGCTGACGCCAGGTACTGAACTGCCGAAGCCGCAGGGCGTGTTTCCGCGCTTCGTCGAGACGCCGAAGGCCGCCTGAGGCTGCCCGCCATGCTGATCGACAGCCATTGCCATCTCGACTTCCCGGAACTCGCCACGGACGAGTCCGGCGTGCTGGCGCGCGCCCGAACGGCGGGCATTGCGGGCCTGCTGACCATCGGCACACGGCTCGACCAGTTCGAGCGCGTACGCGCGATCGCCGAGCGCCACGGTAATGTCTGGTGCTCGGTCGGCGTGCACCCGCACGAGGCCAAGGAGGAGGGCCAGAGCGAGCCCGCCCGCCTGATCGAGGCGGCGCGCCATCCCAAGGTAATCGGCATCGGCGAAACCGGGCTCGATTTCTTCTACGAACACAGCCCGCGCGAGGAGCAGGCCGAGAGCTTCCGCACCCACATCGTGGCGGCGCGCGAGGCGGGCCTGCCGCTGATCGTGCATACGCGCGATGCCGACCAGGAGACCGGCGACATCCTCGAGGACGAATATCGGAAGGGGGCCTTTCCCGGCCTTATACACTGCTTCAGCTCGGGCCCCGAGATCGCGCGCCGCGCCCTGGCGCTCGGCATGTACATCTCGATTTCGGGCATCGTGACATTCAAGGCGGCAGAAAGCCTGCGCGCGATCGTACGCGACCTGCCGCTCGATCGCTTGCTGGTCGAGACCGACGCGCCCTATCTCGCGCCTGTCCCAAAGCGCGGCAAGACCAACGAGCCGGCTTTCGTGACCCATACTGCCGCCAAGGTCGCCGAGTTGAAGGGCATCAGCGTGGGCGAACTGGAAGCGGCCACGACTGAAAACTTCTTTCGCCTGTTCGCCAAGGCGGAGCGTGGCGCGTGCGGGTGACCATCCTGGGCTGCGGCACCTCCGGTGGCGTGCCGCGGCTGGGCGGCAAGCAAGGCAAGGGGGAGTGGGGCGCCGCCGACCCGAGTGACCCGCGCAACCGGCGTCGGCGCTGCTCGATCCTGGTCCAGGATGGCGGCAAGACCGTACTGGTCGACACGTCTCCCGATGTGCGCTCGCAGCTGCTGGATGCCGAGGTCGAGCGCGTCGACGCGGTGATCTGGACCCATGAGCACGCCGATCAGGTGCACGGCATCGACGATCTCAGGCCCTATGCCCAGCGACAGGGTCAGATCGAGGCCTGGGCCGATCGGCGGACGTTCGGGATCCTCCAACAGCGTTTCGGCTACTGCTTCGGCGAGGAGGAGGCGGGCTGGTATAATCCAATCTACCGACCGCACCTGATCGAGGGGCCGTTCGAGGCGGCCGGCGCGTTGTCCGTGGTTCCCATTCCGCAGGACCACGGGATCGCGCCGTCGCTGGGCCTTCGATTCGAAGGGTTCGCCTATATCAACGACGTTGTTGCGCTGCCTGAGGCGGCCTTTGGCCTCTTACAGGGCGTCGAGGTGATGGTCGTGGACGCCATGCGTTATCGGCCCCATCCCACCCACGCCCATCTGGATCTCGCCCTCGAATGGATCGAGCGAATTGGCGCGCGCAGGGCTTTTTTGACGAACCTTCACGTGGACATGGACTATGCTGAACTGGACCGGCGGACGCCGGAGCATATCCTGCCTTGCCATGACGGCCTGACGATCGAAATGTAGTGGAGATAATCCCATTAATATCAAACAGATATACGGGATATCTAAAGCTTCTCGTGAAGCAGGACAAAAGGAGTCCGTTTTCCGGCTGGCGGCGTGTTTCTTGGCGGTTGGATTGAGTTGGGCGGCGCCGGCCGGTGCCCAAACCACCGATCTCGACGCCGGCGGCCTCACATACAAGGATTTCGGCGTCCAGGATCAGGGCGCGAGCTACAACAAAACGGAGTCGACCTTCGGCAACAATGCCGCCAATCCGACGCCGGCCAAACTAGCGGGCGTGGACGGCGACAAGGGCATGGCCAGGATCCGGTTCGATTCGATCAAAGTCGAAGTCGGGCTGCCGCTCGGTTGGCAGGCCAATGAGGATTGGGAGCGCGGGGTCGGTACGAGCCCCGACAAGAAGTTCAGGGTCATCGTGTGGCGGGTCGACTTTGCCTACGAGGGCGTCCGCGATGCCGAGCACTATGCGGCGACAAAGGCCGGCTCGATCACGGCGCGGCGCCCCGGCATCAAGAGCCAGGCGCGCAAGCTGAAGGACGGCTCATTCCTGGTAATTTATGAGAACGTCGCGCCGGGGCCGGGCGACAGCGAAAAGCGGGTCGTCATCGATCTCATCACGCCGAAGCCGGGCAATCCGAAGGAGGGTGTCCTGTTGACCCTCGGCGTACCTGCCAATGACGCCGAACGTGGGCTGAAGTTCATGGCATTGCTCAAGCAAAACATGATCGTAGATTGGTAAAGCTCATTGATTTAGCAATTATATCATATTTGTCATAATATATATTATACGATATTTGATATCGAGTTCACCACCATGGCCATCCGAAAACCCACGCCTGAAAGCCTGCCAAAGGAGCCGCTTGCCCGGCTGCTGTCGGTCATGGCGTGGCTACGCGACCGCGAACATGGCTGCCCGTGGGACATTGACCAGACGTTCCGAACCATCGCGCCGTATACGATTGAGGAAGCCTACGAAGTTGCCGACGCCATCGACCGCGACGACATGCCGGCGCTCAAGGAGGAACTGGGCGACCTCCTGCTGCAGGTCGTCTACCACGCCCAGATGGCCAGCGAGACCAAGGCCTTCGGTTTCGCGGATGTGGCGGCTGCCATCGCGGACAAGATGGTCGACCGGCACCCGCACGTCTTCGGCGACCTGAACATCGCCGACGCCGATGCCCAGACCGTTTCCTGGGAAAGCCGGAAGGCCGCCGAGCGGGCCAAGAAGGGTGACACGCCCGTTGGCACCCTGGACGGGGTGGCTCGTGCCCTCCCCGCCCTCCTGCGGGCGGAAAAATTGCAGAAACGGGCGGCCCGGGTAGGCTTCGACTGGAAGACCATCGGCCCGGTGATCGACAAAATCGAGGAAGAGCTTCGGGAGCTGCGCTCCGAACTCGAGGCCGGCAAGCTCGACACGGCACGCATCCAGGACGAGCTGGGCGATGTGCTGTTCGCCACAGCCAATCTCGCCCGGCACTGCAAGATCGATCCCGAGGCCGCGCTGCGCTCGACCAATGACAAATTCGAGCGCCGTTTCCGCTACATCGAGCGCAAGCTCGCCGAGCAGGGCCGCACGCCTTCCCAGGCAAGCCTCGAAGAAATGGAAGAACTCTGGCAGGCCGCCAAGACCGCCACCTAAAGGGGCGCGGTCAGGCCCGACGCCCCGCCAGCAACGGCATTTGTACCGCATCGAGGATGGCGCGGACCTCACCCATCACTTCGCGCGAGGCTGCTGTGATGATCCCGGCTTCAAGGCCATTGTCCGGCCGATAGGGGCTGCCGTCGAAATGCTCGGCAACCCCACCCGCTTCACTCATCATCAACGCCCCGGCCGCGTGGTCCCAGGGCTTGATACGACGATACAGGCTGAAATCGCGCTGCCCACTCAGCAACTCTATGTACTCGCAGCCGGCACATTTCAGTGTCGTCAGGCTGCCGAGGCGCCGGCGCTGCACGGGCTGCAGCTGGCGATCGAATTCCCTGGCGACGCGAAAGCCGATGAAACCGGGAGGCGGACGACGCTCTCGCTGCGGCGCCGGGGCTACGTCATCGACGGTTACCCCCTGCCCCTGTAGCGCCACGGCCAGGCGACCGTTCGGCACGTCGAGAATCCAGCCGGCTATCGTATTCCGGTCGTGCACCAGGCAAACGATCATGGCGAACCGGTCACGCCCGGCTGCGAAATTCGAGGTCCCGTCGAGCGGGTCAACCACCCAGCAACTCTCGCCGGGGCGACGAATAAGATCGAGCAGTCCGGGGTCCTTTTCGACCGCCTCCTCGCCTACCACCGGCACCCCGGGCAGGATCGCGGCCAGGCCGTTGGCGAGCCTTTGCTCGGACGCCACGTCGGCGATCGTCACGACATCGCCGGGCCTCTTTTCGCGGATTTCGTCACCGGCGAGATTGCGGAAGCGCGGCACCAGTTCTGATGCCGCGGTCTCCCGCATCAGCGCGGCGACCTTCTGGGCATCGCCGGCGCTCAGCATGGGGTCAGCCCAGGATGCCGAAGAGGTCCTCTTCCTTGAGGATCACATGCTCTTTGCCATCGAGCTTGACCTCGGTCCCGGACCACTTGCCGTAGATGACCTTGTCGCCGACCTTCACGCCGAGCGGCTGCAGGCGGCCGTCCTCGAGGCGCTTGCCCTTGCCCACGGCAACGACTTCACCCTGCATCGGCTTTTCCTGGGCCGTGTCGGGGATGATGATCCCGGCCTTGGTCTTGGTCTCGGCGGTGATCGGCTTGAGCAGCAGCCGATCGTGCAACGGCTTGAATTTCATGGTGTTTCCTCGTCCAGGGACTGCGCGCTTATAAGAAGCCGGCCGGCTCGATGTCAACGCACCAGCCGGCGGTCGAATTGGGCAGAGGCGGTGGCATCCAGCGCCACTACCAGCCGGGCGATCTCCCCCTCGTCATGGCGACTGCGGACCTCGCCGTGGCGGTAAAGCCACGCGAGCGTGGCGCCATCGCTCAGCGGCACGGAAATCTCGCGGGCAATTTCATTGCGGGTCAGGAATGCGCCGATCGCCTCGAGCAGCTGGTCAACCCCTTCCCCGGTCTGGGCCGAAATCGGGTAATGCCGGGCGCGCTCGGAACCGGCTGAAGCGCGAGTCATCAGCGTCTGCCGCGTCTCCGGCGGCAGCAGGTCGATCTTGTTCAGCGCCTCGATGAAAACGGCTCCGCCGGCCTCCAGCGCGCCGAGTTCGTGCAGCACATGCTCCACATCCTCCTTCTGCGTCTCGCTATCGGGATGGGAGATATCGCGCACATGCACGATGAGGTCGGCTTCAATCACCTCTTCGAGTGTGGCGCGGAAGGCTGCCACCAGATGGGTCGGAAGATCAGACACGAAGCCGACCGTGTCGGAGATCACGCAGCCTCGCCCGTTGGGCAGCTTGATCGAGCGCATGGTGGGATCGAGCGTGGCGAACAGCAGATCCTTGGCCATCACGGCCGCGCCGGACAAGCGATTGAACAGGGTCGACTTGCCGGCGTTGGTATAGCCTACCAACGCGACGGTCGGCAGGTTGGCGCGCTTGCGGCCGGCCCGGTTGACCGCTCGGGTCCGCCGCACGCTTTCGAGGTCGCGCTTGATCTTGACGATACGCTCGCCGATCAGGCGGCGGTCGATCTCGATCTGCGATTCGCCGGGGCCGCCGAGGAACCCGAAGCCGCCGCGCTGGCGCTCGAGGTGGGTCCACGACCGCACCAGTCGGCCACGCTGATAGTCGAGTGCCGCGAGTTCGACCTGCAATCTGCCCTCGTGCGTACGCGCCCGCGCGCCGAAGATTTCGAGGATCAGGCCGGTACGATCGATCACCTTGGCGTTGAAGGCTTTCTCAAGGTTGCGCTGCTGAACCGGCGTCAGTCTGTCGTCGACGATCACAAGCCCGATGCCAAGGTCCTCGATGGCACCCCTGGTGCGCTCGACCACGCCCTTGCCGATCAGCGTCGCGGGCGTCAGCCGGCGCAGTGGCACGACCTCCGCGAGACGAACATCGAGGTCGATCGCACGTGCGAGTCCCACCGCCTCTTCAAGCATGGCGTTGCTGTCGCGTTCGTCCCTGCCCCGCGGCCCGGGCATGAATGGACAAAGCACGGCGGCGGCAGTCGCCGGCTTCTGAGTCTCCAATGTCGCGCCGCGGCGTTTCTCGGAACCGCTGCGCTCGTCAGATTCGTTCAAATCAGCCTGCTGCTTCGGCCTTGTCCCCGTCGAACAACTGGACCGGCGTGACCGGCATGATGGTCGAGATCGCATGCTTGTAGACGAGCTGCGAATGACCGTCGCGGCGCAGAAGCACCGAGAAGTTGTCGAACCAGGTGACGATGCCCTGGAGTTTGACGCCGTTCACCAGAAAGATCGTAACGGGCGTCTTGTTCTTGCGCAGATGGTTCAGGAAGACGTCCTGAACGTTTTGTGCCTTTTCGCTCATGTTCTTGGCCTCTTGCTGGGCGACCGGCAGCTTGGGAGCTGCCCTTGAGAAGGTGCGGGTCCTTTCCCGCTACCGAGTTACTGCAAATATAGGGTGTGTCCGCCTCAAAGCAATGCCACCAACTCATGACAGTTGCGGGCATGCAGACGCGGTGGATATTCCAAAAGCACCTCTCTTGAATGTTCCGCTTCACCGAACAAAACCGGCAAAACCCCGGCCGCGTAAGCACATTTCAGATCTGCCGGGGTGTCGCCGACCATCCAGACAGCATGATCCGGGGCAATTCCCGTGCCGTCGAGGGCCCGGAAAATCGGGTCGGGAGCCGGCTTGTCCCGTGCACAATCCCGGGCGCCGACCGCCCGTTCGATCCACTTCCCCCAGCCGAGATGGGCGAGTTCCGCCCGCAGATTGTCCCCCATCTTGTTGCTTACGACTGCGACGTAGAACCCCGCCTCGCGGCAACGCGCGAGCAGGGCATCGGCGCCCGGCAAAGGCTCCAGCCGCTCAAGATGGATGCGGTGGAACGTGTCGTAAAAAACCTTCTCGGCCTGCCCTGCCCGCTCACCGAACAGCGCCGGGAAGAGGTCGCGCAGCGATCCATGGGCCCGCGACTTCACCTCGTCGGCAGTCCAGGGCATCTCGCCGAGGGCGATGAAAGTATCGCGGTAGCATTCGACGATCGTCGGCCAGGTGTTGACCAGCGTGTTGTCCCAATCGAACAGAACCGCGCGTGGTTGTCTCACCTCGGCCTGACGACTCATGTGACGGCTTCACCTGCCGAGGCGAAGCGGATGTATTCTTCGCGCAGCCGCTTGGCGGCAGGACCGGGCTTGCCGTCGCCTACGGTCTCGCCGTCGATCTTGACCACCGGCGTGACGAAGGAGGTTGCGCTGGTGATGAAGGCCTCCTTGGCCCGCCTCGCCTCGGCCAAGGTGAACGGACGCTCCACGAGCTTCAGCTGCAGCTTGCCGGCCAGTGCCTTCAGGGTCTGGCGCGTGATGCCAGCCAGGATGCCGTTGTCGGTCTGACGTGTGATCAACTCGCCTTCCGGCGTCACGATCCAGGCGTTGGTCGACGCGCCCTCGGTGATTTGGCCATTGCCGTCGATCAGCCAAGCCTCATAGGCACCGCTCTCGCGCGCCGCCTGCTTGGCCAGCACGTTGGGCAGCAGCGCAACCGTCTTGATGTCGCAACGCTCCCACCGGATGTCGGGATGACTCTTTACTGCCACGCCGGCGCCGGGCTCGATATCCAGCCGCCTGGTGTTCTTGGTCGTCATCACCAGAGCAGGCTTGACCGGAGTCGTCGGGAAGGCGTGATCGCGCCGCGCCACGCCGCGAGTCACCTGCATGTATACCAGGCCGTCGCGCAGCCGGTTGCGGCGCATCAGTTCGCGAATGACGAACGATATCGTCGAACGCGCGACCGGCCATCCGATGCGTAGCTCCTTCAGCGAGCGGTCGAGACGATCGAGGTGCGGGCCTTCGTCGATCAGGCGGCCGTCGCGCACGCCCACGACCTCGTAGACGCCGTCGGCGAGCTGATAACCGCGATCCTCGATATGGACCTGTGCGGCAAGGTGATCGACATAGCGGCCGTTCACGTACGCGTAGCGCCCCATCGTTACCCCCTACTGAGACCCGGGCTCGGCGCCATTGGGACGCTCGTCCCCCGCCCCGCCGTGCAGGCCGAGCGACTTCAGCTTGCGATGCAGCGCCGAACGTTCCATGCCGACGAAAGTCGCAGTGCGCGAGATGTTGCCACCGAACCGAGTGACCTGGGCCAGCAGATACTCGCGCTCGAATACCTCGCGTGCATCACGCAGCGGCAGCTGCATGATCTCGCCGCCCTTTTCCCAGCGGAGCACCGATGGCGCGTCCTCGCTGACGTCGTTGGGCAATGCGTCGGCACGGATCGGTCCGCCGTCTGCGGGCGCGAGGATCAGCAACCGCTCGATGACATTTCGCAACTGGCGGACGTTGCCCGGCCAGTCATGCCCCTGCAGCGCGGCCAGGGTATCCTCGCCGATGGCGCGCGGCGGCAGCCCGGTCG
>CAWUOG010000052.1:0-13276 GCA_963923875.1 uncultured Alphaproteobacteria bacterium | reverse complement strand
AGGAAACCATCGACATCGCCGGGATCGGCGAGAAGCCCAGGATGCGATCCGGACCGTAGGCCCTGGCGGTGTAGGCGTTGGCCGCAGCGATCATCTCCGTCGCCTCGTCCCAGCCCACGCGCACGAAGCCGCCATGACCGCGCTTGCGCGTATAGGCGGCGCGCTTCTTCGGATTCTCGACGATTGACGCCCAGGCCGCGACCGGAGACAGCGTCGCGCGCGCCTCACGCCACAACCGGAGCAGGCGAGAGCGGGCCAGCGGATACTTCACGCGATTGCCCGAATAGAGGTACCAGCTGTAGGACGCGCCGCGCGAGCAGCCACGAGGCTCGTGGTTGGGCAGTTCGGGGCGCGTGCGCGGGTAGTCGGTCTGCTGGGTCTCCCAGGTGACGATGCCGCCCTTGACGTAGATCTTCCACGAGCACGAGCCCGTGCAGTTCGCGCCGTGGGTGGAGCGCACGATCTTGTCGTGCTGCCAGCGCTTGCGATACGCCTCCTCCCAGCCGCGATCTTCGGTTGTGGTGATGCCATGCCCGCCGGCGAACGGCTCGTTGACCTTGGTGAAGAAGGTCAGGCGATCGAGAAAATGACTCATGACGTTGCTCCCGTTCAGGCGGGTTGCGGGTTGGCACGCGACTTGGCGCCGCGTTCGATGTCGTGCAGCAGCCCTCCCCGGCGGGCGTAGACCAGCCAGGTCAGGACGATGCAGGTGACGTAGAAGCCGCAGAACGCCCACAACGCCGCCTGCGGACCGCCAGTCATGGCGATCGAGCTGCCGTAGGCCTTGGGCACGAAGAACGCGCCAAAGGCCGCAATCGCCGAGGTGAAGCCGATGATGGCCGCCGCTTCCTTCTCGGATTGCACCCGCCGCACATCGGCTGTGGCCGTGGGCATCAGCCGGTCCATATCGGTGCGCACGATCGCGGGGATCATCTGGAACGTGGACGCGTTACCGACACCGCTGGCGCAGAACAGCAGCAGGAACATCGCGAAGAAACCCGCGAAGTTGCGCTCTCCCAGGAAGTAGATGACTCCTGCCGCGCCGAACGCCATGACGACGAACACCCAGAGCGTGACCCGGGCGCCGCCCCAGCGGTCGGCAACCCAGCCGGTGAGCGAGCGCGAGAGCGCACCGACCAGCGGCCCGAGGAAGGCGTATTGCAGTGCATTGATCTCGGGGAACTGCGTCTTGGCGAGCAGCGGGAAGCCCGCCGAATAGCCGATGAACGAGCCGAAGGTGCCGGTGTAGAGCCAGCACATGATCCAGTTGTGGCGGCGCTGGAAAATGATCGACTGCTCGGTGAAGGAGGCCTTCGCAGCGGCGATATCGTTCATCCCGAACCACGCGGCGAACGCGGAAGCCGCGATGAAGGGCACCCAGACAAATCCGGCGTTCTGCAGCCAGAGATTGGCGGTGCGCGAGGCCTCGCGCGAGACCTGCGGATCACCCCCCAGCCAGCCGAATACCCCGGCCGTGATCGCCAGCGGCACGACGAACTGCACGACGCTGACGCCGAGATTGCCAAGCCCGGCGTTCAGCGCGAGTGCGTTACCCTTTTCTGCCTTCGGGAAGAAAAAGGAGATGTTGGACATCGAGGAGGCGAAATTGCCGCCGCCGAAGCCGCAGAGCAGCGCCAACGCCAGGAAGATCCAGTACGGCGTCGCGGGGTTCTGCACCGCATAGCCGATACCCACCGCCGGCAGCATCAGCGACCAGGTGGCAAGCGTGGTCCACAACCGCCCGCCGAAGATCGGCACGACGAACGAGTAGAAGATGCGCAGCGTGGCGCCGGACAGGCCGGGCAACGCGGCCAGCCAGAACAGCTGGTCGGTGGTGTAGCGGAAGCCGATGCTCGGAAGCTTGGCGACCACGACCGACCACACCATCCAGACCGCAAAGGAAAGCAGCAGGGCGGGAATGGAGATCGCGAGGTTGCGCATCGCGATGCGCCGTCCCGTCTGTTGCCAGAACGCCGGATCCTCCGGCCTCCAGTCCTGCAGCGTCTTGGCCGACAGCTTGCCGACATGCTCTGCCCGGTGAATCTCCTGCATCTCCGGCAGCTCGGGCAGCCTGTCGAGCGCCTCACCGACGGCCTGCCGCTCCATGGCGCGGATGGCGAGGTGCATCCAGGCCAAGGAGCCGGCGGCGATCAGGAAAAGCAGCATGAAGCAGCTCGTCCACACGCCGGTGAGGTCGTTCATCACGCCGAACGCGATCGGAAGCACGAAGCCGCCCAACCCGCCGACCAGGCCGACGACGCCTCCCACGGCGCCGACATGCTGAGGGTAATAAACCGGAATGTGCTTGTAGACTGCTGCTTTGCCCAAACTCATGAAGAAGCCGAGCACGAAGATCGCCACGGTGAAGGGCACCAGCCCCATCTCGAGGGTGAAGGCGATCGGCCCCTGGATGCCTTTGACGATGTACTGGGTTGGCGGATAAGCGAGCACGAAGCAGGCTGCAACCGACACGCCGAACGTCCAGTACATGACGCTCCGGGCGCCATGCCGGTCCGACAGGATACCGCCATAGATGCGGAACAGACTGGCTGGCACCGAGTAGGCTGCGGCGATGATGCCGGCGGTGGTGATCGACAGCCCATAGACGCCGATCAAATAGCGCGGCAGCCACAGCGCCAGGGCGACATAGCCGCCGAAGACGAAGAAATAATAGAGGGCGAAGCGCCAGACCTGCAGGTTGCGCAGCGGCTCCAGCATTGCCGACATGGGCTCCGGCTTCGCGCCGCTCTTGCGGCGTGCCGCGAGTTGCGGGTCATCCTTGGTCGTGAACCAGAAGACCAGCGCCGTGACGACCAGCGCCGCCGCCCAGACGTTGGCCACGGTCTTCCAGCCATAGGCGACCATGATGAACGGCGCGACGAATTTGGTGACTGCGGCGCCCACGTTGCCTGCGCCGAATACGCCGAGCGCGGTGCCCTGCTTCTCCTTGTCGTACCAGCGCGAGACATAGGCCACGCCGACCGCGAAAGACCCACCGGCAATACCGACGCCGAGTGCTGCGAGCAGGAAAGTCGGGTAGTCGTAGGCAAAAGTGAGTAGCCAGGTCGCAACGGCTGCGGCGAGCATCACAATCGCGAACATGACCCTGCCGCCATACTGGTCGGTCCAGACACCCAGCAGCAGGCGGATCAACGAGCCGGTCAGGATGGGCGTGCCGACCAGGAGGCCAAATTGGGTGTCGCTCAGACCCAGGTCCTTCTTTATCTGCACCCCGATAATCGAGAAGATCGTCCAGACGGCGAAGCAGACCGTGAAGGCCAGGGTGCTCATGCCGAGCGCGGTCGTGCGGCCTTCGGGTGCCGCGCCGATCGCCGGATTCTGAATCGCCATCACAATCGCTCCCTTGTCGTTGCCGCGACAATCCGGGAGCGCCACCTCGGTCAGGTTGATGTGAATCAACGTCTCTGAGCCAAAGCGGTGCGTTTCTGAATCCGTTATCCTAGGTGAACGGTTGGCGTTAACATTTGGTAACGCCACCGGCTGTTGCTGGAGATCGATCGACGATGCGCCCCTCCGACCTGCCGCTTATTCGACGCTCAAGGCTCTTTGCCCAACTGGGGGAGCCGGAGCTCGCGGCCCTGCTCTCCAGCTGCTTCGTGCAGACGCTTCCCAAGGGGGCCGTGCCGTGCCGACAGAACGAAAAGCCCGAGTTCCTTCACGTCGTCCTGTCCGGCGCGGTCGGCCTGTTCGCCGAAGGCCCGCGCGAGGAAACACTCATTGAATTCTTCGGCCCCGGGGATGTTTTCATCCTTCCCGCGGTCATGCTCGACGCCCCTTACCTGATGACGGCACGCCTGCTGGAGGAGGGTCGCATTCTGCTCTGCCCGGCAGCCACCTTCCGGACCCAGGCCCGGGCCACCGCAGCGCTGTCCTCCGGCTGCACCCTCGTATTGTCGAGCTACTGGCGGGTCCTGATCGGCCAGATCAAGGACCTCAAGCTCCTGTCGGCGATCGAAAGGTTGTCGGCCATGCTGCTGGCCCTCGCGCCGCGGCATACGGGTCCGGTCACGGTGACGCTGCCCGGCGGCCGACAGCTGATCGCGGGGCGCCTCGGGGTCACGCCGCAGAGCCTGTCGCGCGCCTTCGCCGCGTTGCGACCGCTCGGCGTCACGGGCAGCAGCCGGACGGTCGCCATCGCCGACCCGGCACGCCTGCGCGACATCGCCGGCATTCATGCGCGCCCCAAGGACAATTCGAATAAGACTGCAAAGCACGCCTGATCGAAATCACCGACCGTTGCGCTAGGTCAATTCGGCCGGCGCGCGACCCGCCCATTGTTGCGGCCCTGAACGAGAAGAGGACCACCATGGCCGCCGTTCCTCGCCTGAAGCCCTACGCCGGGCCTGCATTGCTGTCGTACGGGTTCCGCCCGTTTTTTCTGCTCGGCTCGATCTGGGCCGGCCTGGAGATCCTGGCGTGGTTGCCGATCCTGCACGGTCGACTGTCCCTTGCATCGTCCTTCTCGCCGCGCGACTGGCACGTCCACGAATTGATCTTCGGCTATGTTCCGGCGATCGTCGCGGGCTTCCTGCTCACCGCGATTCCCAACTGGACCGGACGCCTGCCGCTGCAGGGAGGCCCCCTCGGTGGGCTCGTACTTGCGTGGCTCTCGGGACGCTACGCCGTCACCTTTTCGGCCGAGATCGGCTGGATCGGCGCAATGGCGGTGGACAGCACCTTTTTGTGGCTGATGACGGCCGCCGTTGCCCGCGAGATCGTGGCGGGTCGCAACTGGCGCAACCTCAAGATCGTTGCCCTTCTCGGACTGCTTGCTGTCGACAACCTCGCCTTTCATCTCGAAGCACACTTCGACGGCTTCGCCGCTTATTCGACTCGCTTGGCGATCGCGGTAATCCTGACGATGATCATGGTGATCGGCGGCCGCATCATTCCGAGCTTCACGCGCAACTGGCTGATGCGGCAAGCTCCGGGGCGACTCCCCGCTCCGTTCGGTTCACACGACGAGGAGTGCCTGGTCTTGAGCGTCTGCTCGCTCATGCTCTGGGTCTTCGCGCCGAACGAGGCGCCGACCGGGCTCATGATGGTCGCGGCCGGCCTATTCAATCTCGTTCGCCTCGGCCGCTGGGCTGGAGAGCGCACGCTGCCCGATCGCCTGGTGCTGGTGTTGCACGCCGGCTACGCCTTCGTGCCGTTGGGTTTCCTGCTCGGCGGACTGGCCGCTTTCGATGTCGTGAGCCCCGGGGCCGGCATTCATGCCTGGACAGCCGGAGCAATCGGCACAATGACCCTCGCCGTGATGAGCCGTGCCAGCCTCGGCCACACCGGACGTCCGCTCGTCGCTTCTGTGGGACTACAACTCGTCTATGTCGCCGCGCTCACAGCCGCCGCTTCACGCCTCTGCGCCGAATTCCATCCCGGCTGGGCCGACACCTTGTTGACCGTCGCGACTGTGACCTGGGTTGCCGCGTTCCTGGGATTTGCCGCCCTATATGGCCCCATCCTGTGCGGCGCTCGAAGGGGGCGGGTCGGCACTCCGACCTAGGAGCCACCCCCAGGAGCCGACGTGCCGTCTGACCGCAGGCAATGCCCCGCGCGGGGCGGCCGAACGTCAGTTGAATGGCGGCGACATCATCGTACCACCCCTGGTCCACAACGCATTCAGGCCGCGCGCGAACTTGAGCGGCGAGCCCTGACCGAGATTGCGCTCGAAGCTCTCGCCGTAGTTTCCGACCTGCTTGACGATATTGAACGCCCACGCCTCGTCGAGGCCGAGCGTCTTTCCGTTGTCGTGCAGGACGCCGAGAAATTTCTGGACGGTCAGGTCGGGCGACTTCTTCACCTCTTCGACATTGGCCTGGGTGATCTCGCGCTCCTCGGCCTCGAGCATCGCGAAGTGGGTCCAGCGCACGACATCGAGCCACGCCGAATCGCCGTCGCGAACGTAGGGACCCAGGGGCTCCTTCGAGATGACTTCCGGGAGCATGAGATAGTCCGCCGCCTTGCCCGACGCGACAACCGAGCCTGCCAGAGTCGACGCGTCCTGAGTCACCGCCGAGCAGCGGCCGGCGAAGAACTCCTGGTACATCGCCTCCGGCGTGTCGACCGGCCTGGCCATGAATTGCACACCGCGCATACGGAACCACTGCGCCATGTTGGCCTGGTGATTGGTGCCACGCACGACGCAGACGAACTTCTGGCTGAGGGCGGTCGCGCTCGGAATACCCGCAGCCTTCGCCACCACGAAGGCCTGTCCATCGACGTAGTTGATCGCCGCATAGCGCACCTTGGCCCCCACGGAGCGCGGGAGATTCACCGTCGAATTGCGGGCCAGCATGTCGAACTCGCCGGCCGCCAGCCGCGTGAAGCGGTCGGCTGCGGTGGTCGGGATGAAGGTCACCTTGCTGGCGTCCCCCAACGTGGCGGCAGCGACGGCACGGCAAAGATCAACGTCGAGACCCGCCCACTGCTTGCTCTCGTTCATTGCAGAGAATCCGGGGGCCTGCCCATTGACCCCGCACAGTAATTTGTCGCGTTTCTTGACAGCTTGCAGCGTGCCCTGCGCCGCAGCGGGCAATGCGATCGCGATGGCGACGGCCGCGAAAATCAGACGGATGAAGCTTCCCACAAGCGCCTCCCCTTTTGGTCGAGCGTACAGGAACTATCGCAACCGGCAAATCCCGTCTCCACTGCAATTACAAGGGAACTTGGCGTGGCCAGCAGGCGAAGCCGCGCTCAATCGCGAGACCGCAGACTTCATTGCACGCTACGGCCTGAAATTTGCGCCACCGTTCATCGTATCAGCTGGCACCACTCGGGTGCCAAGCACCTCAGTCAGGCAGCCTTGCGACGCGATTTCCAGAAGGCCACGACCTCCCCGACCAGGCCGCGGCGGAAGGCCATGACGATCACCACGAAGATCGTGCCCTGGATCACCAGCACGAACTCGCCGAACGAAGCGAGATAGTTCTGCATGGTGATGATGATGAAGGCGCCAACGATCGGGCCGGTGATCGTTCCCAGGCCTCCGACCAGCGCCATCAGCACGACCTCTCCCGACATCGCGGCACTGACGTCGGTCAGGGTGGCGAACTGCAGGACCATCGCCTTAGTCGCACCGGCGAGGCCCGCGATGGCGGCCGAGAGCACGAAGGCCAAAAGCTTGTAGCGGTCGGCTTCATAGCCCAGAGACACGGCGCGCTGTTCGTTGTCGCGGATCGCCTTCAGCACCTGGCCGAACGGCGAGTGGATGAAGCGGTAGATGCAGCCATAGCCGAACAGAAAGATGGCCAGCACGACATAATAGAGAACGCGATCGTCTTTGGTCGGCAGCAGGCCACCCAGCAACGGCCGCCGCGTGATTCCCTGCAAGCCGTCCTCGCCACCCGTGAAGGGCATCTGCACACAGAGGAAGTAGATCATCTGCGCGAAGGCAAGCGTGATCATGGCGAAGTAAATGCCCTGGCGGCGGATCGCGAGTGCACCGGTAACAAGGCCGAGCAGCGCCGCGCCCGAGACGCCGGCCAGGATTCCGACCTCCGGCGGCATCGCCCAGGCCTTTACGACATGGCCGAAGAAATAGCCGGCCATGCCGAAGAACATGGCGTGGCCGAAGCTCATGAGGCCGGCATAGCCCAGCAGCAGGTTGAAGGCACCGGCGAACAGCGCGAAGCACAGCGCCGTCATCAGGAACACGGGATAGGCGACCCAAGGCGCCGCCAGAGCCAGCACCGCCACGACGATCCCTGCGAGAAGGCGGCCGTTCATTTGCTTTGCCCGAACAGACCGGCGGGCTTGATCAGCAGCACGATCGCCATGACCACAAAGATCACCGTATTGGACGCCGGCGGATAGACCACCTTGGTGAAGCCCTCGATCAGGCCCAGCCCGAAGCCGGTCACGATCGAGCCCATGATCGAGCCCATGCCGCCGATCACCACCACGGCGAACACCACGAGCACCAGATTGGTGCCCATCAGCGCCGAGACCTGCTGGATGGGCGCGGCGAGTACGCCCGCGAGAGCCGCGAGCCCGACACCGAGGCCGTAGGTCAGGGTAATGAGACGCGGCACGTTGATGCCGAAGGCACGCACCAGGGTCGGGTTCTCGGTGGCCGCCCGCAGATAGGCGCCGAGCTTGGTGCGCTCGATCGCATACCAGGTCAGCAGGCAGATCACGAGCGCCGCCACCACGACAAAGCCGCGGTAGGCCGGCAGGAACATGAATCCGAGATTGTAGCCGCCCGGAATAGGATTGGGATAAGGCGCCCCACCCGAGCCCCATTTCGCCTGGAACAGGCCCTCGATCACCAGCGCCAGCCCGAAGGTCAGCAGGAAGCCGTACAGATGATCGAGGTGATAGATGCGCTTCAGCATCAGCCGCTCGAGCACCACGCCAAAAAGGCCGACGATGAGCGGCGACAGCACCAGCGCAAACCAGAACGGCACGTCGAGAATGCCGAGCAGCAACCAGGCCGCGAAGGCGCCCATCATGTACTGCGCGCCATGCGTGAAGTTGATGACGTTCAGCATGCCGAAGATCACGGCGAGGCCGAGACTCAGCATGGCGTAGAAGGCGCCGTTGATCAGGCCGAGCAGCAGCTGGCTGAACAGCAGCTGGGAGGAAATGCCGAAGATCTCGAACATGGCTTCGTCACACCCCCAGATAGGTTTGCAGCTTGCCGATGTTCCGGGCGACGTCAGCGGCGGCCAGCGTGTCGACGACCCGCCCGTCCTCCATCACGTAGTGACGGTCCGCGACGGTGGCGGCGAAATGGAAATTCTGCTCCACCAGCAGGATCGTGTAGCCGCGCTCCTTGAGCTGGCGAATGATCTCGCCGATGCGCTGGACGATCACGGGCGCGAGCCCCTCGGTCGGCTCGTCGAGCAGCAGCAGGTTGGCGCCGGTGCGCAGGATACGGCCGATCGCCAGCATCTGCTGCTCGCCCCCCGACAGCTTGGTGCCCTGGCTGCGGCGGCGCTCCTCGAGATTGGGGAAAAGCTTGTAGATCTCGGCCAGAGTCATGCCGCCCGGCTTCACGGTCGGCGGCAGCATCAGGTTCTCCTCGACGTTGAGGCTCGAGAAGATACCGCGCTCCTCGGGGCAATAGGCCAGCCCCAAACGCGCGATCACGTCCGATGGATGGCCAACTGTCTCCCGCCCCTCGAACAACACCGATCCGGAGCGCTTCTCGACGATGCCCATGATCGACCTCAGGGTCGTGGTCTTGCCTGCGCCATTGCGGCCCAGAAGCGTGACCAGTTCGCCCTTTCCGATCTCGAAGCCGACACCGTGCAGGATGTGCGATTCGCCATACCACGCCTGCAGGCCGTCCACTTTCAGCAAAGTCTCAACCATGGCCGGTCCCGACATAGGCTTCGACGACCAGCGGGTTCTTCGACACTGTTGCATACGGCCCCTCGGCCAACACTTCGCCGCGCGCCAGGACGGTGATCGTATCGGAGAGGTCCGCGACGACCGACATGTTGTGCTCGACCATCAGTACGGTGCGGTCCTTGGCGACTGTACGGATCAGCTGGGCGATGCGCTTGATATCCTCCTGTCCGAGCCCCGCCATCGGCTCATCGAGCAGGAGCATCTCGGGTTCCAGCGCAAGGGTCGTCGCGATCTCGAGCGCCCGCTTGCGTCCATAGGGCAGTTCGACCGCCGGCAGTTCGGCGAAGGCGGAAAGACCGACCGCCTCGACCAGTTCGAGGGCACGCCCATCGAGGTCGCGCAGCACCGATTCCGAACGCCAGAACTGGAAGGAAATGCCCAGCCGGCGCTGCAGGGCAACGCGGACATTTTCGCGGACCGAGAGATGAGGAAATACAGCAGAAATCTGGAAAGAACGTGCCAGTCCCATGCGCGCGATAGCCGCAGGCGAACTTCCGGTGATATCGCGTCCATTGAAATGGATGCGACCCGCCGTCGGCGTCAGGAAGTGCGTCAGAAGGTTGAAGCAGGTCGTCTTGCCCGCGCCATTCGGCCCGATCAGAGCGTGAATCGTATGGCGGCGGACACGCAGATCGACGTTCTTGACCGCTACGAACCCCTTGAATTCCTTCGTCAGACCCTGGGCCTCGAGGATTGATTCTTGTTCTGCCATCGCCTCCCTCGCGATGGCGCGACTTAATCGGAGCTTTGCCTCTCTGTCCAGCGGGGCTAAATTTCGCGCCTCTGCGGCCATGGCCGCATGTCTGGGAGGATTTTTCGATGAAGATTGCAAATGCAGTCCGCTATGCCGGCCTCGTCGCGGCCGTCACAGGCCTGACTGCGGTCGGCCTCGTGGCCATCGGCCAGGTGCAGGCCCAGCCGGCGCCGCTCAAGATCGCGGTGATGGACGGCTTCTCCGGTGTCTATGGCGACCTGACCGCAGGCGAAGTCGAGGCCATGCAGATGGCGATCGAAGACGTGGGCGGCAAGGTCAACGGCCGCTCTGTCGAAATCCTGTCGGCGGACCATCAGACCAAGCCCGACGTTGGCGCCGCCATCGCACGCAAATGGTACGACGTCGACGGCGTCAAGATGATCACTGGCCTCGGCACCTCGTCGGTTGCGCTGGCGGTGCGCAAGATCAGCCAGGAAAAGGGCCTGATCGACATCAACACTGGCGCCGCCTCGGCCGACCTGACGGGACCAGCCTGCTCGGCGACCGGCGCGCACTGGGTCTACGACACCTATGCATTGGCACACGTCACGGGCGAGGCGATGGTGAAGGCCGGCGGCGACAGCTGGTACTTCCTCACCGCGGACTATGCCTTCGGCCATGCCCTCGAGCGTGACGTGAGCGCCGTCGTCAAGGACGCCGGCGGCAAGGTGCTCGGCGCCGTGCGCCATCCGCTCAGCACGCAGGACTTCTCCTCCTTCCTGCTGCAGGCCCAGGCCTCGAAGGCCAAGGTCATCGGTCTCGCCAATGCCGGTCAGGACACGATCAACTCGATCAAGCAGGCGGGCGAATTCGGCATCGTCAAGGGCGGCCAGAAGCTGGCCGGCCTGCTGGTGTTCGCCACCGACGTGCAGTCGCTCACCCTGCCGGTCGCGCAGGGCCTGGTACTCACCGAGTCGTTCTACTGGGACATGAATGACGAGACCCGCGCCTGGACCAAGCGCTACCGCGCCAAGAAGGACCGCCTGCCATCGATGCTGACGGCCGGCGTCTACAGTTCGACCCTGCATTACCTCAAGGCGGTGCAGGCAGCCGGCACCGACGACGCCCTGCCGGTCATGGCCAAGATGCGCGAGTTGCCGGTGAACGACGTCATGACGAAGAACGGCAAGCTGCGAGAGGACGGCCGCCTGGTGCGCGACATGCACCTGTTCCAGGTCAAGTCGCCGTCGGAGTCCAAGAGCAAGGACGATATCTACAAGCTGATCGCCACGGTTCCGGGCGACAAGGCCTACCGCCCAATCAACGAAGGCAAGTGCCCGCTGATCAAGTAGCCGAACAGACGGTGCAACATGTTGCAGGGCGCTCCGCGAAAGCGGGGCGCCCTTTCTTTTGGGATGGCGGCCTGCCTTAATGCAGGTGATGAAGCCCCGCATACCGGGCCCATTGGAGCGAACGCCAAAGTGACGAGCAAGGAGCGGCCCCTGAAGGGTGCCTGGGGCATCACGGCCCTGCTATTCGTTTTCATGCTGATCAACTTTGCCGACAAGATCGTGGTCGGGCTGGTCGCCGAGCCGCTGATGCGCGACCTCAAGCTCACCCCCGAGCAGTTCGGCTTCCTCGGCTCCTCCTTCTTCTTTCTATTTGCCGTCTCGGCGATCGCGGTCGGCCTGATGTCCAATCGCGTGGCCACGCGCCACACGCTGCTCGTCATGGCGATCATCTGGTCGCTGGTGCAATTTCCGATGCTGGGGACCATAACCTTGGAGATGCTGGTCGCCTGCCGCATCGTGCTCGGTGCCGGCGAAGGTCCGGCGGGGCCCGTTGCCACGCACGCTGTCTACAAGTGGTTCCCGGATTCGCAGCGCGGCCTGCCGACGGCCATCATCGCCCAGGGCTCGGCGATCGGCGTGATCGTCGCCGTGCCGATCCTGAGCCTGATCATCGCCAAGTTCTCCTGGCACTGGGCGTTCGGCGCGCTTGGCATCGCCGGCCTGCTGTGGGCCGTCGCCTGGCTCGTCTTCGGCCGGGAAGGCACTCTGGTCGACAAGCCGGTGAGCGAGACCGGCGCCGGCGGCGAGCGGGTGCCCTATCGATACCTGCTCACCTGCCCCAGCATCGTGGCGCTGTGCTGCGCCGGCTTCGCCAGCTACTGGGGTCTGGCACTCGGATTGACCTGGTTCACCTCGTACCTCGTGACCGGCCTGAGCCTCGGCGAAACGCTCGGCCGCAATCTCACGATCCTGCCCTGGATCTTCGGCATGGTGGTGGTGCTGACCGGCGGCTGGATCTCGCAGCGCTACAAGTCCAAGGGCGTCTCCAGCCGAATCTGCCGCGGCGCCCTCGCCAGCGTGTCGATGTTGGCAGGCGGCTGCGCTTTGCCGTTCGTCGGGAGCATGCCGTCGGTCGAACTCAAGATCGCCTTCCTGGTTTTCGGCTCGGCCATCGGCAGCACGATCTACGTCGTCATCCCGATGATCGTCAGCGAACTGACACCGCATTCGCAGCGCGCCGGCATGTTGGCGATCGTCAACTCGGTGGTGACCTTAGCCGGCGTCATCGCGCCCTTCGCCATGGGCTCGGTAATCCAGAACGCAGCGACGCCTTTGGCCGGCTACGAAAAAGGATATGTGGTCTTCGGCATCCTGCTGCTCGCCGGCGGATTGATCGGCCTGATTTTCATTCGCCCTGAAATCGATCGCGCGCGCCTGGCACGCCATGCCGTTCCGGCAGGCTCTCGCACGCTCGCTTCAGCTGCCGACTGACGGACCACACTGCACAAGGACTGTCGCAAGAATTGCGCCAGTCGCACAGGCATGCATCGAGCGCATCCAACCGGCTTGGTTACGCGCAAACTTGCTTGAAGTGGCGCGAATTGATGCTGCCAGAGTGAGTTTGTCACTCACGATTCTGTGAGCGCGGCGCCAGCATGGTTTCAGTGCACACCATGCAAAGGAGCGATGCAATCGGTCGGACGCACGTTGCTCGACAGCGCACCGCAACAGAAGGCATACGTCTCCCCATATGCGATCGATACTCGTCCGAGCGCAAATTCGTGCGTTGGAGCAACAGTTGTGTATGGCGCGAGTGACCGCGTCATCGAAGTGCCGTCGGATCATTCGGGAGCGGGGTTCGCAATGAGCACCGACCCCTCGATCGGCACGTTGTTTTCGACGCCGCTGATCACGC
>CAWUOG010000051.1:0-13329 GCA_963923875.1 uncultured Alphaproteobacteria bacterium | reverse complement strand
GCCTTCCCGAGCACGATGGCACCGGCCTTGACCAGTTGCGTCACGCAGGCCGCGTCGCGGGCCGCCTTGCGGCCGCGATAGATCGGCGAGCCGCACTCCGTCGTCATCGACTTGGTGTCGATGATGTCCTTCACCGCGAGCGGAATGCCATGCAGAGGCCCCACGGGGCGGGCGCGGCGATCGAGCATTTCGGCCCGCTTGAGCGCGCCCTCGGGATCGAGCGCCTCCCAGGCATGGACCTGGCCTTCGCGCCTGCCGATACGCTCGAGGCAGGCCTCGACGAGGTTCACGGCCTTCAGCCGCTTGTCCGCCATGCGCCTCACCGCCTCGCTGGCCGACAATAGGTTGGGCGATTTTGCCATGAGTTCTTCCCCCTCGCTCCTGCTTCGGGCCATGATAGCCCATGGCCAAGGACGCAATCGACTTCTGGTTCTCGGTAGGCAGCACCTACACCTATTTGACGGCATCGCGACTGGAGAAGACCGCGGCTGCCGAAAACGTGCGATTCAATTGGCGAGTGTTCAGTGTGCGCACCATCATGCGCGAGCAGAACAATTCGCCGTTTGTGGGCAAGCCGGTAAAGACCGCCTACATGTGGCGCGATATCGAGCGACGAGCCGCGATGTACGGCCTGCCGGTCAAGGTCCCGGCGCCCTATCCGGTGAAGGATCTCGATCTCGCCTGCCGTATCGCCGTCCTGGGCATTGCAGAGGGATGGGGGCCGAAATACATCGCGGCGAGCTATCGCCGCTGGTTCGTCGACGGTAACGAGCCGGGCATCGAGCCAAATCTGTCGGCAAGCCTGGCCGAGGTCGGCCAACAGGCGACGCGGGTGGTCGAGCGTTCCGGCGGCGACGACGTCATCGAGACTTACGAGGCCAATACCGACGAGGCCCGCCGTCTGGGTGTCTTCGGCTCACCGACCTTCGCCGTCGACGGAGAGCTGTTCTGGGGCGACGACCGCCTCGAAGATGCGATCAAATGGTTTCGCCGCGGGAGCCTGAAGTCATGAATCCACCCTTTGCTGTCCGCAAGATCGGCCATGCCGTCGTTTTCGTGTCCGATCTTGAGCGCTCGAAGCGGTTCTACACCGAGGTGCTGGGCTTCAAGATCTCCGATATCTATCCCGGCACGATGATGCCGGGCGGCATGGTCTTCCTGCGCTGCAACAGCGATCATCACTGCCTTGCCCTGGTCGGCGATGGCGACACCGTCAAGGCCAAGAAGCTGCATCATCTCGCCTTCGAGCTTGCGACGCTCGACGAGGTGTTCCGTGCCCGCGATCACCTGAAGGAGGCGGGCGCCACCATCACCTATCAGGGCCGCCGCCGCGCCGGCTGCCAGGTCTCGGTGGAATTCCTCGATCCCGACGGACACCATCTCGAGCTTTACTGGGGGGTCGACCAGATCGGCTCCGATGGCCGCTCGCGCCCGGCCGAGGAATGGCGCCAGACTGCAACCCTGGAAGATGCGGTGCGTATCGCGCCGCCGGGCCAGGACACCACACTTTACGATGCCGCGCTGCGCGCACGTCTGGAGGCGGGCAGCGACCGCGGCTGAGGGAGGCCACGATGACCATCATGTTCCATGAAGGAAATCGACAGCTGCAGGACCAGTTCGACAGCCGGCGCATCGCCGACCGGCTTGAACAAAAGCTGACCCGGCAGGCCTTCACCGAAGGCGACCGCAGCCTCATCGAGGCGCTGCCATTCTTCTTCCTCGCAACGTCGGACGACAGGGGCCGTGCCGATTGCTCCTTCAAGGGCGGCCTGCCGGGCTTCGTGCGGGTGACCGGAGCCAGCGAGCTCGCCTTTCCCGACTATGACGGCAACGGCATGTTCAAGAGCCTGGGGAACATCCTCGTCAATCCCGAGGTCGGACTGTTGTTCATCGACATGGGCGAGAAACCGCGGCGGCTCAGGGTCAACGGCCGCGCCACGGTGCTTCGCGACGATCCGCTGATGCAGAAGTTCGCCGGCGCGCAGCTGTTGGTGCGGGTCGCGGTGCGGGCGATCTTCCCGAACTGCCCGCGCTACGTCACGACGCCGGGCGTCGCCGAGCCGTCGAAATACGCACCTCGGCCGGGCTACGAACCGCCGGAGCCCGCCTGGAAGGGCTTCGACGACTTCAAGGACTACGTCCACCCCCGCCAGAAAACACCCGACGGCGATTGACCTCGGGCCCAGAACCTCGGCCTAGTGCTTCGGCTCGGTGTTACCGGCCGGAGTGGGCGCGGGTGTCTTGCCGCCGAGCATCGACTTCACTTTCTCGCGAAAAGTCTGGAAGACGACGTAGAGGCCCGGGATCACGAAGATGCCGAGGAATGACGCGGCCAGCATGCCGCCGAACACCGCGGTGCCGACGGCGCGCTGGGTCGCCGCACCCGCACCCGAGGCAATCACCAGCGGCACCAGCCCGAGGATGAATGCGAAGGACGTCATCATGACGGCGCGGAACCGCAGGTTGGCGGCATTGATCGCGGCATCGACAATCGGCTTGCCCTCGCGCCGCTGTTCCATCGCGAACTCGACGATCAGGATGGCGTTCTTGGCCGCGAGCGCGATCAGCACCACGATGCCGATTTGGGCGAACAGGTTGTTGTCCAGCCCGCTCAGGAACAGCGCTCCGACAGCGCCGAACAGGCCGGCGGTAACCGACAGCAGCGCTGCGATCGGGATCGCCGTGCTTTCGTAGAGCGCCACAAGGAAGAGGTAGGCGAAGACCAGCGCCAACCCCAGAATGAAACCTGTCTGCCCGGCGGCGGCCTTCTCCTGGAGCGCAGTACCCGTCCATTCATAGGCATAGCCCGCCGGCAGGGTTTCCTTGGCGAGCTTTTCCATCGCCGCGATCGCCTGACCGGTCGAGTAGCCCGGCGCCGGCGCGCCCTGCATCGTGACCGAGCGCAAGTTGTTGTAGCGCACGACCGAACCCGGCGCGGTGATGAGTTGAATGTCGGCCACCGCCTGGAGCGGTACCAGCTCGCCCGACGAGGAGCGCAGACGCACGCGGAAGATGTCGTCGATCTTCTTGCGCTCGTCGGCCTCGGCCTGGATCTTCACCTGCCAGGTGCGGCCAAACAGGTTGAAGTCGTTGGCGTAGGTGCCGCCCAAGGCCGTCTGCATCGCCGAGAAAATGTCGGAGATCTGGATGCCCAGTGCCTGTGCGCGCTCGCGGTCCAGCTTCAGGAAGATCTGCGGCGTCGAGGCACCGTACGTCGTGAAGACGTGGCTGAGCTCGGGCACGTTCTGCGCGCCCAGCATCATGCCGCGCGCCACCTGCGCCAGTTCCGATGGCGGGGCTCCGCCCAGGCTCTCGATCTGGAATTCGAAGCCCGAGGAGTTGCCCAGACCCATGATCGGCGGCAGGTTGAAGGCGAAGACGTTGGCCGCCGAGACCTGCTGCATCGCGGCATTCACCTCGGCCAGCGCCGCGAACACCGACAGATTGGCGGCCTTGCGCTCGGCAAAGGGCTTCAGCGCAACGATGACCAGCGCGCGGTTCGACTGGGCGAGGCCGTCGAGCAGGCTGTAGCCGCTTACCGTGAAAATGCTCTGCAGCCACGGCTTGCCGACGATCAGGCCCTCGACCTGATTCAGCGCATCGATCGTGCGGCTGGTGGAAGCCGCGTCCGGAAGTTGCAGCTCGGCCATGAAGGCGCCCTGGTCCTCGTCGGGCAGAAAGCCCGACGGCACCAGGGCACCGACGCCGCCGGTGCCGAGCACGAAGCCCGCCACCAACACGATGGCGATGAAGGCGCGTCGCGTCAGGGGGGTTACCAGCCTGACATAGCCATCGCGGCCCTTGTCGATGCCGCCCTGCATCCAGGCCATGACTCCGGTCGGCTTCTTCTTGTGGCGCAGGATCAGCGAGCACAGCGCCGGCGACAGCGACAGCGCGTTGATCGCCGAGATGATCATCGAGAAGGAGACCGCCACGGCGAACTGTTTGTAGAGCTGGCCGGTGATGCCGGGAATGAACGCCGTCGGCACGAACACCGACAGCAGCACCAGGGTGATGGCGATGATCGGCCCGGTGACCTGTCCCATTGCCTTTTCCGTCGCCTCGGCCACGGTGAGATTGGGCTCGTGCTCGAGGATGTGCTCGACCGCCTCGACAACCACGATGGCGTCGTCGACCACGATGCCGATCGCCAGCACCAGCGCCAGCAGCGAGATCGTGTTGGCCGAGAAGCCAAGCGCCAGCATGACGGCGAAGGTGCCGATCAGGGCGACCGGCACGGCGATGATCGGGATCAGAGTGGCGCGCAGGTTGCCGAGGAAGACGAAGACCACGATCGCCACCAGTACGAACGCTTCGATCAGCGTATGGATGACGCTCTCGATCGTGGCCTTCACGAACACGGTCGTGTCGTACATGACGTCGTAGGCGACGTCGTCGGGCAGGCGCGGTTCCAGCTCCTTCATCAGCTTGCGCACGGCCTCGGCGGTGGCGAGCGCGTTGGCGCCGGGCAGCTGGTAGACCTGGATGCCGGCTGACGGCTTGCCGTTGTAGCGGGCGCTCTGGTCGCTCGTCTTGGCGCCCAGTTCGACCCTCGCGATGTCCTTGATGCGCACCAGCGCGCCGTCGGGCAGGGCGCGCACGACGATATCCTCGAACTCCTTGACCGTGGTCAGGCGGCCCTGGGTGCTGATGTTGAGCTGGAAATCAACCGGTCCCGCCAGCGGCGCCGCACCGACCAGGCCGACGGCGGCCTGGACGTTCTGCGATTGCACCGCCTTGACCACGTCGTTGGGCGTGATGTCGAGGCTCGACATGCGATCCAGCTTCATCCAGACGCGCATCGAATAGTCGAGCGCGCCGAACAGCGAGGCGTCGCCGACGCCGGGCACGCGCTTGACCGCGTCGAGAATGTTGATCGTGACGAAGTTCGACAGGAACAGCGCGTCGCGGCTGCCATTGGGCGAGAAGAACGCGATGCACTGCAGCAGCGCCGACGACTGCTTCTTGGTCGTCACGCCCTGCCGCTGCACCTCGGGCGGCAGCACGGCCAGGGCCTGATTGACGCGGTTGGTGACGTTGACGGTGTTCAGGTCGGGGTCCGAGCCGACCTCGAAGCTCACGGTCAGGCTGTAGCTGCCGTCGCCGCCCGAGACCGACTTCATGTAGATCATGCGCTCGACGCCGTTGACCTGCGCCTCGATGACCTGCGCCACGCTCTCCTCGACCGCCTGCGCCGAGGCGCCGGGATAGAAGGTCGTGACTTTGACCTGCGGCGGCACGATGTCGGGGAACTGAGCCACTGGCAGCGCGCGGAGCGCGATGAGGCCGGCCAGCGTGATGACCGTCGAAATGACGAAGGCGAGCCGCGGACGGCGGATGAAGACCGACGAGATGGTCATGGGTCGGCTACCGCTGCTGCATCGAGGGTGACGGCGGCGCGAGCGTGGCCGTCACGGTCATCCCCGGCCGCACCTTCTGCTGGCCCTGGATGATCACCTTGTCGCCGGCCTTGAGTCCGTCCTCGATCGCCAGCATGCCGTCGCGCCCCGGGCCGGTCTTGACCCGGCGCTGTTCGACCACGTTCTTGTCGTTGACCACGAAGACGTAGGCGCCCGCCTGGTCGAGCGCGACCGCGGCCTGCGAGATCGCGACCACCATCGGAGGCTTTGCGTCCTCGAGAATCACGCGTACCGTCATGCCGTCGGTCAGGACGTCGTTCTTGTTCGGGAACACCGCACGGACGATCTGTCCGTCGGTCTGCGGATTGACCGTGACATCGATGAAGTCGATCTTGCCCTTCTCGGAATAGATGCTGTCGTCGGCAAGCTTCAGCTGAACCACCACATCGCCGGCGCCGCCATCCTTGCGGGCCGCGAGCAGTTCGCGCTGCGTCACCGAGAACAGCACCCGCATCGGGTTCTCAGTCACCACCGTGGCGAGCACGCCCGAATCTGGGCTGACGAGATTTCCCGGCGAGGCGGCGGCCCGGCCGACACGGCCGGAGATGGGCGTGCGGATCTCGGTGTAGGAGAGGTTGATCTGCGCGTCGCGGAGCGCGGCCTCCGCCTCCTCGAGTGCGGCCTTGGCCTGCAGCTGCTCGCTCTGGCGCTGGTCGTAGGTGACCTGGGTGCCGGTGTTGGTGCGCAACAGCTCGGCGGCGCGCTTGAACTGGACCTCGGCATTGGCGAGGGCGGCCTTGGCGGCGTCGCGCTGCGCGGTCTTCTGGTCGACGGCGGCGAGATATGTGTCGGGCTCGATCCGAAACAGCACCTCGCCTTCCTTGACCGGGCCGCCATCCGTGAACAGGCGCGGTCCCAGGTACCCTTTCACGCGCGCGCGCAGCTCGACCTTGTCGACGGCGGCGACGCGGCCGATGAATTCCGATCGCGCAGCCAGCGGCTTCAGCTCGGCAGCCTGGACGAGGACGGCGGGCGGGGGGGCGGCCTGCTGCGCCGGCGCGGTACCCGCAAACCCGACGAGCGTGATCATCGTCGCCGCAAATACTCGCAATCCCTGCATCGAAACAGCCCCTCTCGTCTTGCCCGGACACTGCCTCATTTGCCCGTAATGGTCACTGGATTTCCGGCCGCGCATGGGGCCGTGATAGCGTTGGCGAGAAGGGGAGAAAGCAGCAATGGCGGTCGTCCGCCTGCTCCTGTCGGTGATGGCGATTGCGCTGGCGACTGTCGCCATGACGCATGCGCAGACGGCTGCGCCGCCTGCCGTGCCGCCGACGGAGAACCCCGCCGAGGGCAAGTCCTACGCCGCCGCGATCGACACGCGCGATCCGGCCAAGCGTGCGCAGGCGCTCGAGGTGTTCATTGCCTGGTATCCCAACAGCATCCTGCGCGTCGCGGCACACGAGCAGCTGATGGCGGCGTGGCAGGCGGCCAGCAATCCGGCCAAGGCCGACGCCGTCGCCGCCAAGCTGCTGCAGATCGAGCCCGACAACCTGCGGGCGCTCGCCAACCGGGTCTATGTCGGCCGCACGCGGGTGGCCTCGGGCGACATTGCGGCGCTGCAGCCTGCGGTCGCGGCCGCCGAGCGCGGGCTCTCCGTGCTGTCGCGCCTGCAGCGGCCCCAGGATGTCGACGAGCGGGCTTTCATGCGGTTGAAATTCCAGTACATCGCCGTTTTCAACGGCATGCTGGGCTATGCAGCCCTCCAGCAGAAGGATTATGCCCGGGCGCGGCGCCTGCTTGCCGATGCCGTCGCCGTCGATCCCGAGAACCTGCAGGACGTCTATCAGCTCGCGGTCGCGCAGCTCGAGGGCACGCCGCTGGACGCGCTCGGCTTCTGGTACGGCGCGCGCGCGGTCGCGATCTCGCGTGCAGCCAAGAACGAGCAGGCCGCGGCCGGGATCGAAAAGTACGTGCGAGCCCGCTACAGGATCTATCGCGGCAGTGAGGAGGGTTTCGACGCCATTCTGGCGCGCGCCGCCGCCGAACGCGCGCCGACCGACAATTTCACGGGCTCGATCCCGCGCAAGCTGACGCCGGAAGAGAAGGCGGTGCAGCTCGTGACCGACAACGATCCCGCCACGCTGTCCTACACGGACTGGCAGCTCGTGCTGTCCCGCCGCGACGCCACGCCGGCCAATCGCGCCGCCGCCGACCAGGTCTGGAAGGCGATCGCCGACAAGCAGCGCGGCGGCGAAACACGCCTCAAGATCGCGATCAAGGTGTTGAAGTCCACGCCCGACCGCATCGAGGGCGCGATCACCGACGAGAACCAGTCCAGCGGCACGGTCGACCTCGAGGTCAGGTTCGGCCGGCCGCTCAGCCCCATGCCGTCGGTCGGCACGCAGGTTTCGGTAATCGGCACGCTCACCGAATACCGCGCCACGCCGTTCGCCTTCGTGATGACCAACGCGGAACTCGCACCGGAGTCATTGCCCGTTGCCGGCGGCGCCTGCGCCGAGCCCCGACCGCAGATGTGCACGATGGACTATCGGCCGGCCTGTGGCCTGCGGCGCGACAACAGCCGCAAGACCTACAGCAACGCGTGCTCAGCCTGTGCCGATGCGCAGGTGGTGAGCCAAAGCGCGGGAGCGTGTCCCTGACGCGCCACGAAGGGGCGTATCAGAACATCCCGTTGTTGTTGGCGGCCTTCTCGGGAACATCCTGGATGACATCCCAGTGCTCGACGATCTTGCCGTTCTCGAGCCGAAAGATGTCGACGATCGCCCGGCCGCGCTGGCCGGGCTCGCGCACCGAATGGACATGCAGGATCACGTAGTCGCCTTCGGCCCAGGCACGCTTGATCTCGCTCCTGGAGTTCGGAAACTTTTCCTTGAGGAACGTCACCAACCCCTTGAGGCCCTCGATCCCGTCGGGAGCGCTGGGGTTGTGCTGGATGTAATGCGGCCCGAAATACTTGGCTGCGGCCTCGAAGTCCTTCTGGTTGAGGGCCTTGTCGTAGAAATCGATCACGATCTTCTTGTTGGTCTCCGGATCGGCCGCAAGGACCGGTCCGGCGAACAGCAAAAGCGAGACCGCGAGGAAGGCGGCGCGCATCAGTGAGCCAGCAGCAGAGGCACGCGGCAAGAAGAGATCACTTTGGCGGTGGCACCGCCGAGGCCGAGAAAGCTCAGCACCTGGCCGCGGCCGTAGGCGCCCATCACCAGCAGGTCGGCGCCCTTCTCGTGCGTATAGTTGAGGAGGTCACGACCGCGCGCCCGGGCCGACACCGCGCCAGGATCGATCGCGTCGATCGCGACGTTGATGCCGTGGCGGCCGAGATTGCGCTGAAGGTAGGACGCGCCGACATCGTCCGGCTTGCTGCCGACCACCAGCAAGGTGACCTTGCTCGCCTTGGTGAGGAAGGGCAGCGAATATTCGAGCGAACGCGCGGCCTGGAAGCTGCCGTTCCACGCCACGACCACCGAATTGAAGCCGCCTTCGCCGGCCTTCGGCGGAGCGATCATGACGGCGCGGGCGCATTCGTAGAGCGCGGCCTCGACCGTGGCCGGCGCCACATTCTCCGGGTCGGCGCCGGGTCGGCCGAGCACCAGAATGTCCGAGCAGCGGCCCATCGCCACCATGGCGTCGAGGGTCGCGGTCTTGGCGGCGGTGTAGGTGGCGCCCTTGATCAGCGCCAGCGTCTCCTTGTAGGCGCGCTCCGATTCCTTGGCGCGCTCTTCTAGCCTTTCATCGTCGAGATTCATCACCAGCGGCATCGCCTCGCCGCTCATCGCGAGACCGCCGACCATGCCGCCTGCCGGGCCGACCGGGAGATGCAGCGCATCGACCGCGCCGCCGAACACGCCGGCGACGCGGGCCGCCAGCTTGAACGACATCGCCGCATCGGGGCCGCCCTCTGACACGGCCAGAACAGACTTGATCATCGCGACTCTCCCAATTTTCGAGCTGGCTTCGGTCTAGAAGGTTGCAGCGTAGCGTTCAACCGGGCTCTTGCAACTGCTGGCTTACAGGCGCCGCACGCATGCCCGTCTCTCGCCTGTCGGTCGGGCCCTTCGAGCGGCCGCCCGCGTATCGAGAGCCTGCACTGGCAATGACAAGTTCGCGTCAGGACGAGGCGACCTGCGACGGCGTCTCGTGCCGGCGGATCCAGTGCACGACCGGCAGGGCCAGCAGCACCATCCAGAGCTTGCCCAGGATCTGGCCTTCGAGGAATTCCAGGCTGCCGAAGGCGAGCCACAGAAACAGCAGGCTGTCGGCGATCAGGCCGACCACGCTGCTGGCCAGCACCGCCACCACCAGGCCGCGCCGCTGCAGCGGCGTGTAGACCGCGAAGTCGGCGAGCTCGCTCAGCAGGAACGCGCCCGCCGAGGCGAAGACCAGGGCCGGCGGCGCCACCGCGCCCGACAGCGCTGCGCCGGCCACGATCGACAGCAGCGCCACGCCACGGCCCAGCCGCCGCTGCACGAGATCGCGCAGCACCAGGGCAAGCCCGATCATCAGCACGCCCGATGGCGCCATCAGCGGCTTGCCCCCGGGACCCCACGGGAACACCGGCACCAGGCAAGGACCCTGCGGCACGCACACCGTGCCCCAATGGCCAATCATCCAGTTTGCCAACGGAATGCAGGCGATGAAGGCGAAGAAGTAGACGAGGCCTTCGGCCTTGCGCGCATCGAGTCGCAACTTCGGCCGTTGCCGCGGGGCAGGAGGGGAGGGCATCGGTTCAGGTCCTTATGCGGAGCGGCGGCGGAACGGCGAAGGCTCTAGCACCTAAGTCAGCCGGCCCGCCACTTCTCGAAGCCGCGCTTGCGTAGCGCGCAGGACGGACACTCGCCGCAGCCGTGGCCCCAGGCGTTCCGTGGCCCGCGTTCGCTCATGTAACAGGTGTGCGTGTGTGCGAGCACGATCTCGACCAGCGCTGTGCCGCCCAGCCTGTCCGCGAGTTGCCAGGTCTCGGCCTTGTCGAGCCACATCAGCGGCGTGTGCAGCACGAAGCGGCGGTCCATGCCGAGATTGAGCGCGACTTGCAGCGCCTTGATCGTGTCGTCGCGGCAGTCGGGATAGCCCGAGAAGTCGGTCTCGCACATGCCGCCCACGAGGTTCCGGATGTCGCGTCGCCACGCCACCGCGGCGGCGAACGTGAAGAACAGCAGATTGCGGCCGGGCACGAAGCTATTGGGCAGGCCGCCGCTCTCCAGCTCGAAGGCGACGTTGCGCGTCAGCGACGTGTCGCTGATCTGGCCGAGCACGCCCATGTCGATGAAATGGTCCTCGCCCAGCCGATCTGCCCACCGCGGAAACGCGCGGCGAACCTCGTCCAGCACCTTAAGTCTTTGATCCAGTTCGATTCGGTGCCGCTGACGGTAGTCGAAAGCGATCGTCTCGACCCGTTCGAATCTCTCTAGCGCCCAGGCCAGGCAAGTGGTGGAATCCTGGCCACCGGAGAACAGGACGAGAGCCGCCCCTCCTGGTTCGAATGGGCGGTCCAATGATCGCTCGCTCGGGCGCTCATGAGGGGCTTCGTTCACCAAGGGGTCTTCGCTCCTGACTTAGTCTCTCCGGCCGTAGCGTTGTACGCACTGCACAGCACATCGCAAGCAGAGGAGGGAACGATGTTCGTCTCCGATATTCTCGCCCACAAAGGCGGGCTCGTGTTCACCGTACCGCCGTCCGCCACCCTGTCCGAGATCACCCGCCAGCTCAGCACGCGGCGTATCGGCGCCGTTCTGGTGATCGACCGGCTCGATCAGGTGGTCGGCATCGTGTCCGAGCGCGATCTCGTGCACGCCGTCGCTGTCCACGGCTCGGCCGCCCTCGGGCTCGTCGCGGCCGAGGTGATGACGCGCGAGGTCGTGAGTTGCGATCCCGACGATCCGATCGAGCGGGTCATGGAAATCATGACCAGCGGCCGCTTCCGCCACCTGCCGGTCGTGCGCAACGCCGAACTGCTCGGGCTGATATCGATCGGCGACGTGGTCAGGCTGCGCCTCGAGGAAGCCACGCACGAGACGGAAGCCCTGAAGGCCTACATCGTGGCGGGCTGACGCCGCCGGCCTGAAGCCTTGGAGGAAAGGCTCGTTCTCCGCTAGGGTCGCGCGATTCTGGCGGGAGATCGCATGTCGCTTCCATTGCAAGGCAAAGTCGCGTTGGTCACGGGCGCGGGCAAGAATATCGGGCGCTGCATCGCCCTCACCCTGGCGGCCGACGGCGCCACGGTGCTGGTCAACGGCCGCTCCGACCGTGCCGCGGTCGATGAAGTGGTCGCCGAAATCGAGAAAGGGGGCGGAAAGGCCGCCCCTGCGATGGGCGACGTTTCCGATCCCGCCGTTGCCCCCAAACTGGCGGAGCAGGCGCAGAAGAAATTCGGCGGCGTCGATATCCTCGTCAGCAATGCCGGCCTGCGCCGCCAGACCTCGTTCCTCGACATGTCGTTCGAGGAATGGCGCGAGATCATGTCGGTGGCGCTCGACGGCGCCTTCCTGCTCGGCAAGGCCTTCATTCCGCAAATGGTCGCCAAGGGGAAGGGTGGCTCGTTCGTCGCCATGTCCGGCGTGTCGACCCATGTCGGCACGCTCAACCGCTGCCACGTCTCGGCGTCCAAGTCGGGCCTCGAAGGCCTGATGCGGGCGCTGGCGCGCGAACTGGCGCCGCACAAGATCACCTGTAACGCCGTGGCGCCCGGCGCGATCGACACCGCGCGCGCCGCCACCGCCGGACCGCGGCCGATCCAGGGCCGGCCAATCCCGCTCGGCCGCCTCGGCCAGGTCGAGGAAATCGCCGCCATGGTGCGCCTGCTGGTCGGGCCGCAGGGCACCTTCATCACCGGCCAGACGATCCATGTGAACGGGGGCGAGTTCCTGACGTGAGGAACCTGATCACCGACGTCGCCGGAATCCTGGTCGGCAATGCCCAGGATGCACGCGCGGCGACCGGCGCCACGGTCGTGGTGTTCGAAAAGAGCACCGTGGCGAGCGTTGCGACCCTAGGCGGTGCGCCGGGCGATCGCGCCGTCACCCTGCTCGAGCCCGAGATGACGCGCGGGCTGATCGATGCCGTCGTGCTGTCCGGTGGCTCGCTCTACGGTCTCGATGCCGCCGGCGGCGCGACCTCGGTGCTGTGCGCCCAGGGCAAGGGCGCCCAGTTCGGCGGCCTCACCCTGCCGGTGGCGGTGCAGGCCATCCTGTTCGATCTGATGAACGGCGGCGAGAAGGACTGGCTGAAGGAGCCGATGAAGCGCCGGCCGCCCTACTGGGAGCTCGGCCGTGACGCCGCCCTTGCCGCGGCAAAGGACTTCGTGCTGGGCTCGGTGGGTGCCGGTCTCGGCGGCACGACGGTCAATCTCAAGGGCGGGCTGGGCTCGACCAGCATGCGCACGCGCAGCGGCCACACGGTCGGCGCGCTGACCGCGGTCAATGCCGTCGGCGCGGCGACGATCGGCGACGGCCCGCATTTCTGGGCTGCACCCTACGAGCAAAACGGCGAATTCGGCGGCCGAGGCTGGCCGGCCCGCATGCCCGACGACGCCTTGACCCTGCGCTACAAGGGCCAGGCCGCCCCCGTCACGCCGGCCACGGCGACCACGATCGCGCTGGTCGCGACCGATGCCACGCTCACCAAGGCCGAGTGCAAGCGGCTCGCCATCATGGCCAATGACGGCCTCGCCCGCGCGCTGCGGCCGGTGCATGCGCCGAACGACGGCGACACGGTGTTTGCCGCCGCGACGGGGCAGGTTGCCGGCGCCATCGATCCGCACGTGTTGACCGAGCTCGGTTCGGCGGCGGCGGACTGCCTGGCGCGGGCGGTGGCGCGCGGCGTCTACGAGGCGACGGCGCTGCCCTACAGGAACTCGCTGCCCGACTGGACGCAGCGCTTCGGCGGCCAGTAGGCGCTCTACGCAGGAGAACGGCGATGATGGGTTACACGGTCGTGTTCATCGGTGCGGGCG
>CAWUOG010000050.1:0-13450 GCA_963923875.1 uncultured Alphaproteobacteria bacterium | reverse complement strand
TATGGGCGACAGCCGGGAACTGTTCGTCGAGTACGGCGAGGCGCTGCTGAAGGGCCTCGAGACAGGCGTGATGGAATACCAGGGCAAGCACTACAAACAGCCGGCAGTCGAGATCCGGCCGGCCCCGTTCAAGAGCTTTCGCGGCCGGACCTACGCCGCCGCCGTCAGCCCCGAGAGCGCGCGCATCATGGCTCGGTTGGGAGTCGGGCTCCTGATCATCCCGCAGAAGCCGTGGCGCGAGGTCGAGAAGGAGCTTGCCGAATACAATCAGCTCTATCGCGAGACCAACGGCACCGACGCCCCGCAACCGATCTCGGCCGGCTGGGTATTCGTCGACGAAAGCGCCGAGCGGGCGCGCGAGATGGCGATGAAGTACGTCGGCGGCTACTACCGTACCGTGCTCGACCACTACCAGTTCGGCGGTGAGCACATGAAGAACCAGCGCGGCTACGAGTACTACGCCAAGATGAACGAGAAGCTCGCGGTCTATGGCGACCAGAAGGCGATCGAGTTCTTCGCCGACCTGCAGGTCTACGGCACGCCCGAGCAGGTTCACGACAAGATCATGACCATCCACAAGCAGACCAACAATTCGGGCTTCGTCGGCGTGTTCTCTTATGCCGGCCTGCCGCACCAGGAGGCGGCGCGGAACATGCGCCTGTTTGCCAGAACGGTGATGCCCGAACTCAAGAAATTCGATGCCGGTGCCGCGGTCGATCGCGCGCGCCCGCTCGACGACCATCGCTTTGCCGTCGCGGCAGAGTAAGTATGCCGTAAGCGCACGGTAAGGCACGGGTAAGTTCCCGTAGCCACGCTCGTTCCCGTCAACGGGGAGGGGGAACCGATGGCAGCAATGGCCTTGAAGGCGATCGTCTCGATCGCGATTGCGCTGAGCGTGTCTGGCTGCTTTCAGTCGATGGGGCCGCTCACCGCCCTCAACCTGCTCATGATGAGCATGCCGCGACCGAGCGCCGATGCCGTCGCGACGTCGGACAGTCAGCCGGTCACTTACGTCACCAATACGACCACCAGCACGACCTACGTGAGCAACACCACGTACGTCACTTCCTCCGGCGGCGGCCGCTCGTCGGGTCACAGCCATTCGCACCGGCGATCGCACTAGAACGGCGCATCTACATCCGACGGACGGCCTTGGCGGCGAGACGGAACGGTCGGGTCAGGCGATAGAGGCCCCATAGCGAAGGCGGCAACGGCATGGCGCTGTAGTCGCCGGCGGTCGGGGTGAAGGCGAGCCCGAGCATGGCCTTCACGCGATCGACCTGGCGATCGCAGAGATCGAGGTCCGAAAAATTCGGCAGCGATTCGGGTTCCGGCAATCCCAGTTCCAGCCGCGAGATCAGCGCCGTGGCTCTACGCGCGCTGCGCCTGTCGGCGGCGGCGAGCGAGCCCAACGCCGGCGGCAAATCGGCTCCGAGCAGGTCGCGCGCCAGCAACGCGCCCAGAACCACGCTGCCACCGCAGCCGCGCGCCTCGGCGCGGCGGTGGATCGCGGCCCAGTCGAGACCGGACCGGCGCTCGATCAGCAAGGCGAAATCCTCGATCCAGCCCAGCGTTCGCCATTGCTCCTTGGTGCCGTGGCCTGCCAGCAGCAGCGCAAGATCGGCGTCCGACAGGACGGGAACCGGGCGGCCGCCGAATTCGAACACGGCGAGGTCGCTCCAGATGTCCTCGGGCGCCAAGGGAAACGGCACGTAGGCGCCGCTGAAGCCCCAGTGCAGGTCGATGGCGAAGCGATCGTCTTCGCTCACCAGGGCGAATTGCCGAAGATAGGAAAGAAAAGCGCGGCGGAAAGCACGATCGCCCTGATGGCCGCGATAGCCAAGCGTTGCCAGCGTGTCCTCCGCGGCCTGTACGCGGTCGGCCGGCACGACGATGTCGATGTCGAGATATTCGCGGCCCGCCGGATCGCCGTAGAGGGCGCTCGCCAGCACGATGCCCTTGAAGGCGGCAAACGGAACGCCGGCCTCCTGCAAGGCCCGCGACACGCGGCAGAGTTCCTCGGCGAAGGACAGCGAGCGCAGGCGATGCGTCTGAGCGAATCGTTCGAGGCCTTCGCGCACCGGCGCCGGCACGTTCTGCCATCCCAGCGACGCGAACGCCTTCAGCAGCAAGGGACGGATCGCATGCTGTGCGGCGAGTCGTGTCAGTTCGTCGAAGTCGAGCCCGGCAGCGAGAAGAGCGCGCGCGCATTCAAGCGGCAGCCGCGGATGTGCGATACAGCAGAGAAACTCGAATTCAGGCCTCAGGGCCGAAGGATGCGCCAACAACTAAACCCTCCGCGCATCGGAGGTGCGCAGACCTCAGCGGGTCCTGCGGCTCGTGCCCTTCTTCGTACTGTCGAGGCCCGCCGTGCCGTTGATGGCTTGAGTCAGATCGCGAAGGGTGCCCCAGTCGACCAGGGCCGGAGCCTGATAGGGCTTCTTCTTCGCCGGGGCGTCGTTCGACGAGGTCGTTTCGTCCTTGTTGCGGTCCATTACCCCAACTCCAATTTCAGCAAGCCTGCCAATATATCACGGGCAGGCTCAGAACGTACACAGCCGCCCGTCCGACCGCAATCGAGGGAGGTGGGCAAATCGCTCCGTCAGCAGCGCCTATCCGACCGCCTCGACCAGCCCGGCCTGCTGCAAATTGTGCAAAAACTTCAGGACATCGGCTTCGCACTGCTCCGGATCGACGTCGAAGTCGTCGACAATCAATTTGCATATCGCCTCGACCGAACGCGGCTGCTCGAGCGCCTGCCAGATCTGCGAGCCGACGCCCTCGAGCCCGAAATAGACCGCCTTGTCGAGATTGAGGATCGCGACCTCGTCGTTGAGATTGCAGGAGACCTGACCGGTCGACTGCTTCAGGACGGTCGAAAGTTCGATCATCGGATGCCCCGTTGTGTCGGTTGGTTGGCATAGCGCCGGCCCAACGGCAACGCAACAGCGCTGCGGCGGATCACACAGTGAATGTCGCGAGCCAATGATCGAGCGTGTGGGCCCTCAGCAGGTTCTCGAGCCAGTCGGTGCCGGTTCCTTCGGCGCGCAATCGCGGCAGATCGATCCAGCGCGCCAGAGTCTCAGCCGACTGCAGCGGCGGCAAGGCGCGCCCCCGCATCACGATCGGCATCGGGTCGGCGCTGAGCGGGCTCTTGTCGCGCGTCAGGATGGCCGCCGGCAACCGTGACCGCATGGCCTCGCGCATCACCAGCTTGCGATAGGCCCACGGCACCGGCGGCAGCGACAACATGAAGTTCAGCACGCGCAGGTCGAGGAAAGGGTGGCGCCACACGACCGGCGCCAGCGATTCCTCGATCTCGATGTCGGCGAACATCCTTTGCCACAGCGTGCTGTCGAAGGACGCCATCGCTGCGGGATGCCAGGGATGGCTGAACTCACCGTTCATGGACGCCAGACGCTCGGCGAGGTGAAGGCGGGTGGCGAGGCCGGGCTCGATCCACGGCGGCAGACCGGGATCGTCGGCATCGGGTGGTCCACGTCCGGTGTAGCGCCGGAAGGTGCGATCCCAGTGGCGGAAGCCCTTGGCCCGGGCATAGAGCCAGAGCGCCTCGGCCAGCCGGCCCCAGCGTCGCTGACGGCGCAGCCAGGAGAGATACGGAGCACGTTCGAACTTCAACGCATTGTCCGGCCCCTCGCCTTGCAACCAGACGCCGGCGCGACCAACGAACCGCTCGCCCACCGCGCGGTCATGGCGCGCGCGCAGGGCTCCGGGCCACGGCTCGGGCGTGGATGCCGGCACGCTGCGCCAGTCGGGATCGTACATCGTGTCGTCGAAGGCGAGCTCATCGAGTTCGATGCCGAGATGGCCGGCGGCCAGCCGCGCGAAGCCGAGCTCGTCGTCGGCAATCACGTGCTCGAAGTGATAGCAGGCCGCGACAACCTGGCCGCGGCCCCCCGAGGTCTCGACGGCCATCGCGGCGAGCATGGTCGAATCGAGCCCACCGCCCATCGACAGACCGATCCGTCCCTGTCGTGGCAGCCGATCGGCCACCGCCTGCCGGACGCGCTCGCGGAAGATTTCGGCATAGAGCCCTCGGTCCCGCAAATAGAGCGGTTCGCCGAGTTCGAGCCGCCAATAGCGACGCGCGGCGACCGCCATCGACGGCGCCGGCGATATCGAGAGCAGATGCGCCGGCGCCAGCCGCTGCACGGCGCGCCAGGCGGTGCGGTCGAAATCGAGGCTGGCCCCGGCCGTGAGATGATCGACGATCCAGGTGTCGTCGAAATCCCGATCGATGCCCGGTTGCGCCAGGACCCACTCCAGCGAATCGCCGCCGATCCACGTCGAGCCCATCTTCGTCGAGCCGGTCCGCGCATGAAAGAGCGATCGCACGCCGAGTTGGTCGCGCGCGGCGATCAGGGTGTCGCGGGCCGCATCCCAGAGCACGAACGCGTAGTCGCCGAAGACATGGTCGAGAAAGCTGTCGCCCCACTTGGCATAGGCACGCAAGACCAGGCCGGCCTCCGAGACGGCAACGTCGACCGTCGCACTATCGAGGCGCGCCGCAAGATCGCCACGGCCGTCGAGGCGCAACCGACCGACCAGCCAGAAACGCCCCTCGAGTTCCTCGATGGCACTGGTCTCGAGGTCGCGCATCGGCGAGGCATCCGCGTCTCGCAGAAGCAGGACATGACGGGCGCCGCCGGGCTGGCAAAACCGGCGCGACGCTGCCTGCGCTGACGCCACAAGGCCCGCGGGATCGATCGGCCGGCGGTCGAGATTGAGGATCGCGGCGAACACTTCAGGTTTTCCCGGAAGTCCGCCAGGCCATGAGGCGTGTGTAGGAGTCGTCGGGGCTGCCGCTGTCGTAGACCTCACCGTTGCAGACGATCCAGGCATGGGCGGTAAACGCCGAGCCCTTGCGCGCCACGCCGATCTGCAGTTCCGAGGCGTGACCGTGGCTCGACAACAGGCGTTGCAGGGCGAGCGACGACACCAGACAGGTCGCCCCAGGAATGCGGCGGCAGGCCGCTTGCACGGCCCACACGATGCGGTTGATCGGCCGGCGCTCTGTCCTGCGAGCCACCGGTCGAGGTCGGGTCGCCCAGCTTCGCATCCACGCGATATCGGCGACCCACAGCGCACCCCGCGCAATCAGCACGGCGGAAATCGCCTCTCGCAGCAGCCGACGATCGGCCGGCGACAGCGACAGGTATGTGCGGAGCGGCTTCATGAGGAGGCCACGCGTCGAAGCTCTCTGCTCACCTCATCGAGCGCGGCAAAACTGCGCGGATATTCCAGGGCGTAGACCGGCAGCACTTCCGCCAGCTTCTGCGCGAACCGCATCTGCCGTTCCAGCCGCTCCGGCGCATGGTAGCGGATGTTCATGGCCGAGGAGATCAGCGCACGGGCCAGTTCGATGCCGCCCAGTCGCCGCACGGACGGGCCCGCGTCGGGAGCGACTTCGCCCGGCTTGCCGAGCCAGAACAGGGCGTCGAGGCGGCGCGGCCGTCCTTCGGGTACGGTCTCCAGCGGTTGCACCAGGAGCTTCTCGGTTTCTTCGTTGAAATGGCCGCGGCCGGCGGCGTGCGGCAGCAGGCGTTCGGCCGTTTCCGGCATCAACTTCAGGCGGTAGGGCCCGGCATGAACCCGGGCGCCATCGGCACCGAGTTCAAGGCGGAGCATGTCGTCGGTGACGAGATCGCCACCCTGGGCAATCAGACGGGCCGCCAGGGTCGACTTGCCGGTGCCGCTGGGCCCGAGCAGGCCGATCGTGTGGCTGCCGAGATCGACGACCGTGGCATGCAGCGGCTCCTCGCCGAGCAGTGTGAGCGACACGCTGACCACGAAGTTCAGGAGATTTGCCTCGAACGCGCGCCGGTCGACCCCGTCCATCCAGCGGCAGGTCGCGACGCGCCCATCGGGCGTCACGATCGTCTCGAGCACGTCCTTCACCCAGATATAGACGCCGCCGTCGGCCATCACGATCTGCTGGATCCAGTCGCCGTCGACAAAGGTCACATCCCGCGTGCGCTGGGCAAAGAAATCTGCAGTGCCGAGCCGCAGCCGGATCGCAGGCTCCGATTCACCGGCGACGAGCGCCGGCACGGTCGAGAGCGCAAGGTCGCTCTCGACGTCGAGGCCGTAGACAAGGTAGCGCTGCGCTTTCACGTCTCACGCGATACGGGGGAATCCGGTGTTGCCCGGAGGGAAAATCACTATCATCCGAACGGACGCTTCCGCGACGACCATTAACACATGATCCGGCCATGACGAGAATCGACTGCCGAGGGCTAGTTGCCGCGCATCAGGCGGGCACCGACCTGACCGAGGCCGAACCGATGCGTGCCGCCTACGACAGCCTCGTCAAGAACGGCTACGTCGTGCTCGATCATGTTGTCGCCGCCGACAAGATCGCGGCACTGCATCGGGAATTCGACAGCCGCTATCGCCGCTACTACCAAGACAACGAACTCGACGATACGCTGGAGGTCGGCAACCGGCGCTACATGATTCCGGTCGAGCTCGCCGGGCCCTTCGCCGACCCCGAGATCTACGCCAACCCCGCCGTGGTCGCGGTGGCGCGGCTCGCCCTCGACCTGGATGCGGTGCTGGAGAGCTGCGGCGCGGTGATCGCTCTCTCGGAGTCGCGCCAGCAGCACATCCATCGCGACGGGCCGGTCCTGTTCGACTCGGCGATCTCCGCGATGTTGCCGGCCCATGCGCTCACCTTCGTGATGCCATTGATCGACATGAACGAGGAACACGGCACCACCGCCTTGTGGCCGGGAAGCCATCGCTGGCGCAAGCGCGACGAGAGCGTGCCGCCGATCGCGCCCGAGGTGCCGGTGGGCTCGTGCATGATCTGGGACTTTCGCCTCTATCACGGCGGCACGCCCAACCGTTCGGCCGCGCCGCGGCCCATCCTCTACAGCACCTACGCGCGGCGCTGGTATCTCGACCCGCGCAACTTCGAGAAGCCGACGCAGCCGCGCCTGCTCTACGACGAGGACTTCGTGCGCAACCTGCCGGAGCAGAATCGCCCGCTGTTCGCCAATCTGCCCGACCGCACCTGGCGAAGCTGAGCGGAGAGGACAGTTGCAGAAGCTGATCATTCTCGACGACGTCTTCGACGCAGCGACGGTCCAGGCGATCGCTTCATTCGACTACGGCGACGGGCTCGAGCGCTGGTACAGCCTGGGCAGCAATCCCGTGCACGAGAAGATCCTCGCGATCTGTGGCGAGCATTTCGAGCTCTCCGGCATCGCGGGCTACGAGATGTGGCGCAACACCTCCAATCCGGGCTGGCACATCGACAAGGACGAGGTCCTCTTCAAGGAGGAAAAGCGCCTGGCGCTGCCCCAGTGCAGCGCGGTCTACTATCCGCTGGCCGACAAGCTCCTGGGCGGCGAGTTCTATACCGACGACGTGCGCTTCTTTCCGCGCGCCAACCGGCTCGTGATGTTTTCGCCGGGCATCTCGCACGGCGTCTCTGCCTATACGGGCACCCGCACCGCCGTGAGTCTCAATCCCTGGCGACAGCGGCCGAGGGGCCGCTGACCCTCCCCGCACCGGCTGGAAGGGCACCGGTCACAAGTGTGGAACTATCACCGCCGCCAACTCGTGCCTGACTCTGGCGTCATTTTTCCAACGCCATGGAGGAATGTCCCTCGGTTCACCCGCCAACCATCATCGAAACATGCAGAAAAAGGGCAATAAATTCGGGAATGGGCCGATTCTTGGCGGAAAATCCGCAGCAGACAAATTGCAGTTCCCGCCGATGTGGTGTGAAAAACACCTCCGTTACAAGATTCAGTAACTTGCACGGGTCTGCGGATCGGAATCTTGTTGAACTGGCGATGCAGACACGTCATATGTTCGCAGGCACGATGAAGGGCAGTGGGAGCCAAGCATCGTCCGAAGACGGGACGCTCTCAATTACGGGGAGGTCCCGGTCCTCAATTGGGAAGGTGTGAAATGCGTCATCTTTTGCTCGGCGCCGTCATGCTGATCGGTGCTCTCGCGGTGACCTCGATTGCGACCACGGCTCTGGAGACCAGGGCGCGGGCGCAGGCCGTCAATGCCGAGTATGAGCCGCCGGCCCTGGCCTCGTCGCCGGCTTCGGTCAAGAAGTCCGATGGCGTCTACACTGGCGTGCAGCGCGCGCGCCGCGTTCCGACGGTTTACGACCAGCGCGTCTGATCGCGGAGATCGCCGATCGACGCTCAGGCGAGCATCGTCCAGTAGTAGAAGTGGTGCCCCGAGACGGAATCGAACCGCCGACCCCATCATTACGAATGACGTGCTCTACCAGCTGAGCTATCGGGGCACGGCGGCGGGTTTAAGGGAAAGAGACCGGACACGCAAGGCGGCTGTTTCAGCCGCCTTTTTCTTTTGTCTTCCTTCGGTTTCCTCCGAAGCATGGTGCCGGCGAGGCGGTATACAAGACGCCCCGAAACAGGTCCACGAATGTCGACCGCGCTCGCACTGCTGCCTCTGCTGCTCGTTCTCGTCCTGCTGGCCAGCGGCCGGGTCAGCGCGCTTGTCGCAGGGCTGGCAGGCCTCGCCGCCACGGTCGCCGCCTCTGGTGCTTCGCCGGGGCTGCTCGGTCGCGAGATTCCGGCCGGGCTGTGGCTGTCGTGGCAAGTGATCGCAATCATTGCCGCCGGGATGTTCTTTCATCGCTGCACGCTGGCGCGCGGCGCGCACGGCGACGGCACCACCGTGGAAGCGACGCCGCGCCGGCTGTGGCCGGTCTGCTTCCTGCTCGCGCCGTTCGCCGAAGCGGTGACGGGTTTCGGCGTGGGCTACATCATCGCGCTGGCGGCCTTGCGCCGTCTCGGACTGGGCGGCCTCTCCGCCCTGCTGCTCGGCCTCTACAGCCAGTCGCTGGTGCCCTGGGGGGCGCTCGCTACCGGCACGACCGTCGGGGCCACGCTGGCGGGACTCACGCCCAACCAGCTCGGGCTGGCCTCGGCGATCCTGCAGGTGCCTATCCACCTCTTTTACCTGCTGCTCTACTGGCGCTTCGCACGCGAGGCCGGCCTGCCCGTGGCGGCGGCGCAGAAGCTCGACGACGCGGTCTGGACCGCTCTGTTGCTGCTGCTGATCTGGCTGATGAACACTTACGCCGACACCGAGATTGCGGCCGCGGCGCCCTGCGCGTTCCTGCTGGCGCTGCGCTTCTGGCGCGACGAGCACCCCGACCTCGCGCGCCTGAAGCGCGCCGTCGCCGACAATGCACCCTACGTGGCGCTGACGATGGCGCTCTGCGCAACGCGGCTGGTCCCTCCCCTGCGTGACTTCCTGAAGCCGCTGTGGGCACTGAAGCCCTACGACAACCAGCCGGCCTTCGCGCCGCTCTATGCCCCTGGCTTCTGGCTCCTGTCGATCGGCATCGTCGTGGTGTTCAGGGCTCGCGCTTCGCTGACCAAGGTCGCGGTCGACACGGCGAAGGGGGCGTGGCGGTCCTGTGCGGTCACGCTCGCCTTCGTGGTGATGGCCGAGCTCTATGTCGGCTCCGGCATGGCGCAGCAGATCGCCGAGGCCCTGCGCGCGGTCGCCGGCCGCGGCGCGGCGCTCAGCGTGCCGCTGTTCGCCGCCACCGGTGGATTCCTGACCGGCGGAGGCTCTGCAGGAAACGCCATGCTGATGCCGATGGTGACGGCGCTCGCCCGCGCCATCGCGGTCGATCCGGCCTGGGTGGCGGCGGTGCAGAATTCAGTCTGCACCAACCTCACCATGCTGTCGCCGATCCGGGTCACGATGGGGCTCGCGATCCTGGCGTTGGCGATGCCCGATTCGGCGCTCTACCGCCGGGCCTGGCCGCTGGCACTGCCGCCGCTGGTCGTGGGAGTCGCGGCCATCGCCGCACTGCTCTATTCTCCGGCCTCCTGAATTTCGGAGGATGTGCGATGGCCAAGGTGGCGTTTCTCGGTCTGGGCGTAATGGGTTTCCCGATGGCGGGCCATCTCGCCGCCAAGGGCCATGAAGTGACGGTATACAACCGCACCTTCGCCAAGGCCGAGGCCTGGACCAAGAAGCACAAGGGCAAGGCCGCGAAGACGCCAAAGGAAGCGGCGCACGGCCAGGAGATCGTGTTCTGCTGCGTCGGCAACGACGACGATCTGCGCTCGGTCGTGCTGGGCGACAGCGGCGCCTTCGCCGGCATGAGCAAGGGCTCGATCTTCTACGACAACACCACGGCCTCGGCCGACGTGGCGCGCGAGCTCTACGGAATGGGCAAGAAAATTGGCGTCGACTTCATCGATGCGCCGGTGTCCGGCGGCCAGGCCGGCGCCGAGAATGGCCAGCTCACCGTGATGTGCGGCGGCGACCAGGGCCCGTTCGACAAGGCAAATCCGGTTGCGATGTCGTTCGCCAAGGCGATCACCCTGATCGGCCCGTCGGGCTCGGGCCAGATCACCAAGATGATGAACCAGATGTGCATCGCCGGCATCGTGCAGGGCCTGGCCGAGGCACTCAATCTCGGCCAGCGCGCCGGACTGGACATGGAGAAGGTGATGGCCGCGATCTCCAAGGGCGCCGCGCAGAGCTGGCAGATGGAGAATCGCTGGCAGAACATGGTCAACGGCAAGTTCGACTACGGCTTCGCCGTCGACTGGATGCGCAAGGACCTTGGCATCGCCATGGCCGAAGGCAAACGCTGGAAGGCGCAGATGCCGCTGGTCGCCCTGGTCGATCAATTCTACCAGCGTGTCCAGGAGCGCGGTGGCGGTCGCTGGGACACCTCGAGCCTGATCCAGCCGTTGCAGAAGCCGTAATCCGGCATCGGCAATCGGCGAGTACGCAATGGCCAGTTACACCCTGTGGGGCCGCGACGGTTGGGGTTCGGCGATCGTCGAGGCGCAGCTCGCCTGGTACGGGATGCCCTTCGCCTTCGAGCCGGTCGGCGACCTGTTCAAGGAACCCGACGCCAAGGTCCGGCTCGAGAAGGTCAATCCGCTGGCCCAGGTGCCGACCCTGGTCATGCCCGACGGTACGGTGATGAGCGAGAGTGCGGCGATCACCCTGTTGCTCGCCGACATCGCCGGCAACGACACGCTGGTACCGGGGCCCGGCGCGAGGGAACGGGCGAAGTTCCTGCGTTGGCTGGTGTTCATCGTCGCCAACATCTATCCGACCTTCACCTACGCCGACGATCCGTCGCGCTTCGTGTCGGTCAATGCCGCGCGCGATCCGTTCCGGGCGGCGACCGACGCCTACGCGCACCGGCTATGGAAGCAGGTTGACGGCGCCGCCGGCAGCCCGTGGTTCCTGGGCGAGCGCTTTTCTGCGCTCGACATCTACATCGACATCATGACCCGCTGGCGACCCAAGCGCGGCTGGTTCGAGAGCGAGACTCCGAAGCTGTTCGCGATCGCCCGCAAGGCGGACGAGAAGGCGGAGCTCATCCCGGTTTGGAACCGCAATTGGCCCAAGGGCTGACCCGGGCGGAGTCCGGGGCGGCCCGTCGCTGGCCTGCGGCCGGCGACGGACCGCTCATCGGGCTCATCTGTCTCGTCCTCGCCGTCGGCCTGATCCTGTGGTTCGACAACGTCCATCTGGAGACAACCAACGGCTTGTGGAAGTCGATGGATGTCGCTGCCTGGAAAGCGAACTATCGCACCGCCGAATTACGGGCACCGAACTATCTCTATTACCCGACCATGGCGCTGTTCGGTCAGTTGCTCGACGGGCTGGGCATCTTCGCCGGCAAGGCGTGGAAGCAACTGGCATTGATCAACGCCGCCTTCGCCGCCGTAGCCGTCACGATCGTGCACCATCTGGTGCTCCGCTTGACCGGCCGCCGCGATCTCGCGGCGATCGCGGCCTTCTTCCAGGTCGGATGCGGATTCTTCCTGGTACTCGCGATCACCAACGAAGACATCATGCCGTCATTCACCTTCATGCTCGGCGCGATGTCGGCCGCCTCACTGACATTCGGGGCGCCGACATGGCGCCAGGCGATCGGTGTCGGGCTGCTTTTCACCGCGGGATTGCTCGGCGAATGGCGCCTGCTGTTTCCCGTCCTGCCCCCCCTGTTGCTGGCGCTTGCCCTTTCGGACGGGTCCCTGCCGACACGGGCGGGCCGGATTGTGGTGTTCCTGCTGACCGTCGTGGGGGCGTGCCTGCTGGTCGTCAATCGCACGGAAGGCCACGTCGGTGCCGTCGGACTCCCCGACGTGCTTTGGACCGGCAAGGGCATCAATTCGGGCTGGAGTGGCTTCTCGATCGACAAGTTGAGGCTGCTCGGCGCCGGTATCGGCGAATACTGGTGGGGTGGGCGCAACCTCACATGGGCGGGAGACCTGCCAAATTTTCGCTTCGAGTGGCTGACGTCCCTGGCGATCCAGGCTGCCTTGCTCTCCCTCTTCGTGGTCTTCCTTTGGCGGCAACGCGGCGACCGGCGCTGGCGCGCGACCGCCATCGTGTTCCTCGGCACCTTCGTGGCCGGCGAAGTCATGAACGCCTACTCGCAGCCGCAGGATCCGCAGATGCAGATCAACGTGATGCCGTGGCTCGCGCTGGCCTGGGCGATTGCGCTGGCCGGGCGACTTCACCGCCCGACTGCCGTGCTGGCGGTGGCGATCCTTGGTGCGGCACCGCTCGCCTACAACGTCTGGGCGCATGCCCCGCAACGCGGGCGCGACGGACGAATGCAGACGGCCGTCGCGGAACTCGAGCGGCTCTCGGATCCCACCCGCACCGTCTTCGTCTATAGCGGCTTCGAGGCTACCGTGACCTGGCAGTTCCTGTTGTGGGGACAGCGCTGGGAGGGAGTCTGCGATCTCGGGCCCGCTCCCCTGGCGGTTCCGAAATTCAAGTGGATCTCGCTGTTCGGATCGTCGGTCTGGCATCCCGATTGGACGCCGGCGCAACACGCCGAGGCGCTGAGCAAGCAGCTCCAGTGCGCCGTGGACAAGGGATATCGCCTGGTCGCCGGTCCGATCTGGGAGGGATCGGCCGAACATCTGGCCGAAAAGATGATCACGCTCGGTGGCGCCAAGACGGCGCAAGCGATGCATGAGGTGATGCGCAGGGACTTCTCTTCGCGCATCATCCTCGAAGCGAGCGAGGAAGGCTCCTACAGTCTTCTCACGCCACGTCCGAAGTGACGTTGATCGAGACGCGCCAGGCAATTCTCCGTCGCGGATTGGGAGGTCCGCCCTCATGAAACGTCGCACCTTTTTCACCCTTTCCAGCTCTGCCCTCGCCGTCCCGGCTCCGGCTTCGCAGCTGTGGGCGCAGAATTGGCCCGACAAGCCGATCACCATGGTCGTGCCGGCGCCACCGGGCGGCGGCACCGATCTCGTGGCTCGCATGTATTCGGACCTGCTGACGCAGGAACTCGGCCAGCAGGTGCTGGTCGACAACAAGGGGGGCGGCAACGGCAATGTCGGGACCGCAATCGTCGCGCGCGCGAAACCTGACGGCTACACGCTGCTGATGCAGTATTCGGCCTATCACTCGGCCAATCCGGCGT
>CAWUOG010000049.1:0-13731 GCA_963923875.1 uncultured Alphaproteobacteria bacterium | reverse complement strand
CCAGGATGATCAGGCAGACGACGAGGCCGAATTCCTCGCCCGCCACGGCCATGACAAAGTCGGTATGAGCATCGTGGTCGCCGCGGTGTGGGCGGCACAGCTGTTCGTCGTCGGACTGCCGATGTGGATCGCCGGGGCCGGCGTGATCGGCGGCGCGGGCGCGCTGGTTGGCGCCTATTTCGTGTTCAGCCACGTGCGCAGCCGCTTCGACCGCTTCCTCGATCCCTCGTCGGGCGACAACTACCAGGTCAACACCGCGCTCGAAGCGTTCATGAACGGCTCGCTGTTCGGCCGCGGTCCGGGCGAGGGCACGGTCAAGGCGCAGCTGCCGGACGCACATACCGACTTCGTCATGGCCGTGGCGGGCGAGGAATTCGGCCTCGTCGTCTGCCTGATCATCCTGGCGCTGTTCGGCTTTGTCACGCTACGTGCCCTGTCGCGCGCGTCGAAGGAAACCAGCCTGTTCATCACGCTCGCCGCCACCGGGCTCGGCGTGCAGTTCGGCCTGCAGGCAGCCATCAATATGGCCTCGACCATTCAGCTGATCCCGGCCAAGGGCATGACCTTGCCATTCATCTCCTACGGCGGATCCTCGGCGCTCGCCATGGCGATTGCCGTCGGCATGATGCTGTCGCTGACGCGCGAGCATGCCGGCCTCAGGGAGGCGGTATGACGGCGGCCGCGCGTCCCATCGTCCTTGCGACCGGCGGCACGGGCGGCCACGTGTTCCCGGCCGAAGCGCTGGCCGGCGAACTCGAGACACGCGGCATGCCGTTCGAGTTGATCACCGATTCGCGCGGTCGTCAGTGGCAGGGCGCGCTGGCGCGTCGTCCGATCCACTACATCCGATCGGCGAGTCCCAGCGGTTCGCTCGGCCGGCGGCTGCGCGCGCTGCCCGAACTGGCACTGGGGTTCGCACAGGCCTGGCGGCTGCTCGGCAGGATCGCGCCGGCTGCGGTCGTGGGCTTCGGCGGCTACGCCACGGTACCGACCCTGATGGCCGCCCGCATGCGTCGTCTGCCGATCATGCTGCACGAGCAGAATGCGGTACTGGGCAAGGCCAACCGGCTCGCTCTGTCCGCCGCGGCAAGGATCGCGACCTCATTCGCCGAGACGAAGTTCGTGGCGCCGGGCGATTCGCGAAACGCGCTGGTCGGCAATCCCGTGCGTGAGCCGATCCGGGCAATGCGCGGCACGGCCTATCGCGCGCCGGCGGCGGGCCGGGTCATCGACCTGCTGGTGTTCGGCGGCAGCCAGGGAGCGGCCGTGTTCAGCCAGATCGTGCCGCGAGCGATCCTGGCGCTGCCGGTCGACCTGCGTTCGCGCCTGCGGCTGGTGCAGCAGTGCCGTCACGAAGACCTGCAGGCGGTGCGTACGAGCTACGCCCAGGGCGGCGTCGTCGCCGAGACCGCTCCGTTCTTCAAGGACATGGCACAGCGCCTCGCTGCGGCGCACCTCGTGATCGCACGCTCGGGCTCATCGAGCGTGTCGGAACTGGGCACGATCGGCCGGCCTTCGATCCTGGTGCCCTATCCCCACGCTGTCGACGATCATCAGACCGCCAACGCGCGCGCCTTCGAGGCTGCGGGCGCCTGCATGGTGATCCCGCAACCCGACTTCACGGCCGAACGGCTGGCGCGCGACCTCACGAGCCTGTTCGAGGCGCCGGATCGCCTGGCTGGCATGGCTGCGGCGGCTCACCGCGCCGGCCGTCCCGATGCCGCTGCGCGGCTGGCCGATATCGTCGCGGACCTGACGTCCGCTCCCGCATTCGCAACTCCAGGAGTCGCCGCATGAGGGCGCTGCCGCTCGACATCGGTCTCATTCATTTCGTCGGTATCGGCGGCATCGGCATGTCGGGCATCGCCGAGGTGCTGCACAATCTCGGCTATAAGGTGCAGGGCAGTGACGTCGCCGAGGGCGCCAATACGCGCCGCCTCGCCGATCTCGGCATCAAGGTCGCGATCGGCCATCGCGCGGACAACGTCGGCAATGCGACCGTCGTCGTCGTTTCGTCGGCGGTCAAGAAGGACAACCCCGAAGTGCTGGCGGCTCGCTCGCGCCTGGTGCCGGTGGTGCGCCGCGCCGAGATGCTGGGCGAGTTGATGCGACTCAAATGGTCGATCGCGATCGGCGGCACGCACGGCAAGACCACCACGACCTCGATGGTCGCGGCCATGCTCGACGCCGGCGGCCTCGACCCGACGGTGATCAACGGCGGCATCATCAACGCCTACGGCACCAACGCCCGCATCGGCGGCGGCGACTGGATGGTGGTCGAATCCGATGAATCGGACGGCTCGTTCCTGCGCCTCCCGGCCACAATCGCCATCGTCACCAATGTCGATCCCGAGCATCTCGATCACTACGGCACCTTCGACGCTCTGCGCGACGCCTTCGTGCGTTTCGTCGAGAACATCCCGTTCTACGGCTTTGCGGTTCTCTGCGCCGACCATCCCGAGGTCCAGGCGCTGATCCCGCGTGTCTCCGACCGCCGCATCATCACCTACGGCCTGGGTGTCAATGCCGACGTGCGCGCGATGAACCTCAAACTCGATCGTGGCGGCGCCGACTTCGACGTTCTGGTGGCCAACCGTACGACCAACGAGTCACGCATGATCGAGGGGCTGCGCCTGCCTATGTATGGCCAGCACAACGTGCAGAACGCGCTCGCCGCCATCGCGGTCGCGCAGGAAATGGGGCTGAGCGACGACGTGATTCGCCGCGCGCTGGCCGGCTTCTCCGGCGTGAAGCGCCGCTTCACCAAGACCGGCGAAGCGCACGGCATCACCGTGATCGACGACTACGGTCACCATCCGGTCGAGATCGCCGCCACTCTGCGCGCCGCGCGGCAAAGTTACGGGGGGTCGGGCCGGGTGATCGCGATCATGCAGCCGCATCGATTCAGCCGTCTCGGCGCTCTCAAGAACGAGTTCGCGACCTGCTTCACCGACGCCGACACGGTGTTCATTGCCGACGTCTACGCCGCGGGTGAGGCTCCGATCGAAGGCGTCAATCGCGACATGCTGGTGGCGCTGACGCAGCGCGCCGGACACCGCGACGTGAATCCCCTGCCGTCGCCTGGCGACTTGCCGAACCTGATCTGGCAGGTCGCCCGGCCGGGCGACGTCGTGGTCTGCCTCGGCGCCGGCAACATCACCGCCTGGGCGCATGCGCTGCCCGGCCAGTTGCAGCAGCTTGCCGGCGACAATGGCGGTCCGCGCGCCATCGCCAACGATCACGGACCCGGGACGGCGGCATGATGGCGGCAAGCCAGTCCCGACCCCACCTGATCGACCGGCTGCGCAAGCCGCGCGGCCGGCTGACCGCCGATGCGCCGCTCGGGCCGCAGACCTGGTTTCGCACCGGTGGCAATGCCGAGGTGCTGTTCCGGCCGGCCGACGTCGAGGACCTCGCGTCCTTTCTGCATGACCTGCCGGGAGACGTGCCGGTCACGGTGCTGGGTGTGGGCTCGAACCTGCTGGTGCGCGACGGCGGCCTGCGGGGCGTCGTGGTGCGGCTGATGCGCGGCTTCACGGGCATCACGGTCGAGGGCCACGAGGTGATCGCGGGCGCCGGCGCCCCCGACCTCAATGTGGCGCTCACGGCGCGCGAGCATTCTCTGGCCGGTCTGGAATTCCTGAGCGGTATTCCCGGCACGATCGGCGGTGCGTTGCGCATGAATGCCGGCGCCTATGGCGGCGAGATTGCCCAGGTGCTGGTCTCGTGCGAAGCCGTCGATCGCAGCGGGCAGCTCCATCGGGCGGCTGCGGCCGGCATGGGCTTCAGCTACCGCCACAGCGATGCGCCCGCCGACTGGATCTTCACTTCGGCCCGCCTCAGGGCGTCGCCGGGCGACCAGATCGCCATCGCGAGGCGCATCCACGAGATCGACTCGGCGCGCACGGAATCGCAGCCGCGCAGCCGGACCGGCGGATCGACCTTCGTCAATCCGCCCGGTCACAAGGCCTGGGAGCTGATCGACAGAGCCGGCTGTCGCGGGCTGAAGATCGGCGGCGCGCAGGTTTCCGAGAAGCACACCAATTTCCTGATCAACACCGGCGATGCGACCGCGGCCGACATCGAAGCGCTGGGCGAGGAAGTGCGCCGCCGCGTGTTCGAACAAAGCGGCGTGCGGCTGGAATGGGAAATCCGCCGGATCGGAGAAATGCTGTGAGCAAGGTCGCGGTCCTGATGGGCGGCTGGTCGCCGGAACGCGAGGTGTCGCTGGTGAGCGGCAAGGCTTGCGCCGAAGGTCTGCGCGAGGGCGGCCACGAGGTGATTGAATACGACGTCAAGCGCGACCTGCGCGCGCTGGTCGACTTCCTGCGTCCGGCCGGCGGCGGCGGCCCCGACGTCGTGTTCAATGCGCTGCACGGCAAGTACGGCGAGGATGGCTGCATCCAGGGGGTGCTCGAGATCCTCGCGATTCCGTATACGCATTCCGGCGTGCTCGCCTCGGCGATCGCCATGGACAAGCCGATGTCGAGGCATATCTTCGCCGCGATCGGCATCCGGGTGGCTGAAGGCCGCGTTGTCGAGCGCCGCTCGCTCGCCTGGGGCGATCCCATGGCGCGACCCTACGTCGTCAAGCCGATCGACCAGGGTTCGAGCGTCGGCGTCCACATCGTGCGCGAAGGCGACAATCTCTCCGCCGTCGAGGTAGCCGAGGCGGCATTCGGAGAGGAAGTCCTGATCGAGAAATTCGTGCCCGGTCGGGAACTCACGGTGGCGATCATGGGCGACAAGGCGGTTGCCGTCACCGAACTGCGCCCGCGCACCAAGTTCTACGACTATGAAGCCAAGTACACCGACGGCATCACCGAGCACTTGATCCCGGCGCCGGTTCCATCCGATGTCTACGAGCAGGCCAAGCAGTGGGCGCTCATGGCCCACGAAGCGCTGGGTTGCTCGGGCTTGAGCCGTGCCGACCTGCGCTGGGACGACAAGCAGCCCGGCACCACGGGGCTGGTGATGCTCGAGCTCAATACCCAGCCCGGCATGACGCCGCTGTCGCTGGCGCCCGAGCAGGCCAAGTGGGCCGGCATCACCTGGCCTCAGCTCATGACCTGGATGGTCGAGCATGCGAGGCGCCCCGCATGATTCGCCGGCAGCCCAAGACCTCCGCCAACAAGCGCGACTACGACCGCCGCAAGAAACGCGTCAACACGCGCAAGGCGGGCAAGCCGTTCTGGCGCCAGCCGATGCTGCTCGGTTTCGTCATCCTGCTGATGGGATGCGGTGGTGCCGGCGGCTGGTGGGCGTGGCGCGAGGGCTGGCTGATGCAGGCACAGGGCCATCTCGAGGCGACGTGGCGCAACATCGCGGGCGCCATCACGCCGTTCAAGCTGGCCGACGTCACGGTCGAGGGTCGCGAATACGTCGAGCGCGACGCCGTCCTCGAGGCGCTCCACGTACAGCGCGGCGATTCGCTTCTCGGCATCGACCTGCAGGCGGCCCGCAAGCGGCTGGAATCGATCGACTGGGTGGCCAATGCCACCGTCGAGCGACGTCTGCCCGATACGCTCTACGTTACGCTCAAGGAGCGCCGCGCCGTCGCGATCTGGCAGAACGGCAACGAATACACGCTGATCGACCGCAATGGCCGCACTGTGCGCGCCAGCCGCATGCCGCCGGGTGCCAGCTCGCTGCTGCTGCTCGGTGGTCCCGGCGCGCCCGAGCATGTCGGCGAATTATTGCTGCTGCTCGCCTACGAGCCCAACGTCGCCAAGCAGCTGCGCGCCGCCGTCTGGGTGGCGCAGCGGCGCTGGAACCTGATTCTGAGCAGTGGCGTGGAAATCTGGCTGCCCGAGGAAGACTCGGTCGCGGCCCTGCAGCGCCTGGCGAAGCTCGATGGCGAAGCCCGACTGCTGTCGCGCGAATTCGGCGTCGTCGACATGCGGCTCGGCGACAAGCTCTACCTGAGAAAACGCGCACCGGGCAGCGAAGTACAGCCGGGGCCGGTCTAGTCGTGATGAATTTTGGTCAAGAAGTGTACGCGTAGGAAAACGGGGGACACCGTGGCAAAGACAAGGAACGGAGTCATCGCAGCGCTCGATATCGGCACCAGCAAGGTGGTGTGCTTCGTGGCGCGAGTGGACGGGCAGGGCCTCAGGGTGGTCGGCATCGGTCATCAGCCCTCTATGGGTATGCGCTCGGGCAACATCGTCGACATGGAGGCCGCGACACGCGCCATCTCTTCGGCGGTGTCGACAGCCGAGGAGATGTGCGGCGAGCACGTTCGCGAAGTGATCGTCGGTGTGAGCGGCGGCTCGCCCGCTTCGCACAAGCAGGACCTCGAGGTGGCGATCGGCCATCACGAGATCGGCGAACGCGACGTGCGCCGCGCGCAGCAGAACATCCAGCTTCCGGCCGAGACGGCCGACCGTGACATCATCCATTCGGCTGCCGTCGGCTACTCGGTCGACGGAACCCCGGTGCGCGATGCGCGCGGCATGTTCGGCGAGCGGCTGGGCGTCGACGTCCATCTGGTTACCGCCGCAAGCGGGGCGATGCGCAACCTGCAGGTCTGTGTCCGGCGTGCCCATCTCGAGATCGCCGAGCGCGTCGTGGCGAGCCATGCCGCCGGCCTGAGTTCACTGGTCGCCGACGAACGCGACCTTGGAGCCACCCTGATCGACATGGGGGGCGGCACGACTTCGATCGCGGTCTTCTATGAGGGCCATCTCGTGCATGTCGATTCGATTCCGGTCGGCGGCGATCACGTCACCAAAGACATCGCGCGCGGCCTGTCGACGCCGGTCGCCCACGCCGAGAAGATGAAGACCCAGATCGGCCGCGCCGTTGCCAAGCCGAACGACGAATACGACATCATCGACGTGCCGCTGATCGGCGAAGAGGACCGCACCCGGCCGAACCACATCCCGCGCTCGATCCTGGTCGGCATCATCCGGCCGCGCATCGAGGAGACGTTCGAGCTGGTCCGCAGCCGTCTCGAGGCCAGCGGTGTGGATAAGTTGGCCGGCGGGCGAGCCGTACTGGTCGGTGGCGGCTGCCAGCTCGACGGCGTGCCCGAGGTGGCGGCGGCCATTCTGAACAAGAAAGTGCGCACCGGCGGGCCTCTGAGACTCGCCGGACTAGCGGATTCGACCGGCGGTCCCGCATTTTCGGCTGCTGCAGGGCTGCTCGCCTTCGCCCAGCAGAATCACGCCGTGGCGCAGGCCCAACCGACTGCTTCCGAGACACCTTCAAGCCGGATCGGGCGCATTGGCAGTTGGATTAGGGAGAACTTTTAGGCAATATGTTGTGTGGGGAATGGCTATCCCCAACATGCTGTAGATAACGATAAAAACCCGTGCCGGCATAGGGCCTTACACTCAAGAACAGGGCTCACGTCGGAACTCCGGGCAGATAACCCCCTCGTTTGCGTGGAGAAAGCCGTATGACAATCAACCTCAGCCTCCCCCAAAAGGAGTCGGAGATTAAGCCGCGTATCACCGTCATTGGCGTCGGTGGCGCGGGTGGAAACGCCGTCAACAACATGATCAGTGCCGCGCTGGAAGGCGTGGAGTTCATTGTCGCCAATACCGACGCGCAGGCGCTCGGCCAGTCGCTGGCCGACCGGCGCGTTCAGCTCGGCATCACGATCACCCAGGGCCTGGGTGCCGGTGCGCGACCTGAAGTCGGCCGTCAGGCCGCGGAAGAGGCGCTGCCGGAGATCCTGCAGCTGCTCGACGGTGCCAATATGGTGTTCGTCACCGCTGGCATGGGCGGAGGCACTGGTACTGGTGCCGCTCCCGTCATTGCCGCCGCGGCGCGCGAGCAGGGCATCCTGACCATCGGTGTGGTCACCAAGCCTTTCCACTTCGAGGGCCGTCGCCGCATGCAGTCGGCGGAGCAGGGCATCCTCGAGCTGGAGAAGGTCGTCGACACCCTGATCGTCATTCCCAACCAGAACCTGTTCAAGATTGCCAACGAGAAGACGACGTTCGCAGACGCCTTCAAGATGGCCGACGACGTGCTGCACATGGGTGTGCGCGGCGTCACCGACCTGATGGTGATGCCCGGCCTGATCAACCTCGATTTCGCCGACATCCGCACCGTAATGGGCGAGATGGGCAAGGCGATGATGGGCACCGGCGAGGCCGAGGGGCCGGACCGCAGCCGTGTCGCCGCCGAGAGCGCGATCAGCAACCCGCTGCTGGAAGACCACTCGATGAAGGGCGCGAAGGGGGTGCTCATCAACATCACCGGCGGCCTCGACATGACCCTGCACGAGGTCGACGAGGCGGCCAACCGCATCCGCGAGGAAGTCGACGGCGACGCCAACATCATCTTCGGCTCGACCTTCGATGCCTCGATGCAGGGCCGCATGCGCGTGTCGGTGGTCGCCACCGGTATCGCCGCGATGGCGGCACAGCAGCCGGTGCCGAACTACCTCAATCTCGACACCAGCCGGCCGGTCCAGACCGGCCAGCCCGCGCTCAGCCGTCCGGCGGCGCCCGTCGGACGAGTTGCAATGCCGACGGCAGCCTCCGCCGCGCCGGCGCCTGCTCCGGTCATGCCGGTCCCGGCGCCTGCCGCTCCGGTCGCCCAGCCGATGGCTGCAGCGCCGATCGTTCAGCCGGCGCCCGCGCCGATGGTTGCCGCTCAACCGGCCGCGCCTGTAATGGCGGCCGCTCCGGCTCCAATGATGCAAGCAGCACCCGCGCCAGTGGCCGAAGTGCCGATGGCGCCGGCCGCCGCCGCCGCGCCGATCGAGGCTCCTGTCGCCGTGGCGCCCGCACCGGCACCGGCGCCCGTTCAAGCTCCGATCCAGGCCGCTGCCCCGGTCGCGCAGGCTCCGGCGGCCGCGCCGGCTCCTGCCGCACCGGCCCGCCCACTGGTCGACGAGACCGATTGGCGCGTCACGCGTCCGGCGGCTCGTCCGGTCGTTCGCGCCGAGCCGGTGGCAACTCGCCCGATCGCGGCTCGTCCGGTCGCAGCCGAGACGCGTGCACCGAACCTCTTCCAGCGCATCACCGGCGCGTTCGCGGCGCCCAAGCCTGCGACGCAGGCGGCGGTCGCTGCGTCTCCGACGCCGGCTCCTGCGGCGGCACCGGCCGAACCGCCGGTTGCGCGGCCGGCTATCGAGAACGTCGTCGCGGTGGCGCCCAAGGCGGCCCCGACGCGGCCTCAGCCGGTGCAGACTTCGATCAGCCTGGAAGTCAACGAGCGCGCCAAGCCGGCACGTGAGGATGACGACCTGCAGATTCCCGCTTTCCTGCGTCGGCAAGCCAACTGACGCAGGCTCTCTGCTTCATCCACGCATCTTTCGAGGGGCCGGTTCGGCCCCTCTTTTTTTGCCCCCCGCATGATATAAGGCGGCGCAACACCCCACGGATGGGAAATGTCGAAAGCGTTGGCAAACAAGGCTCGAATTTCGTTGGCGCTGGCCGTCAGCGCGCTCGCCCTGGGCGGCTGCGGCTGGTTCGGCAGCGACAAGGACAAGCCCTATGTCGAGACGCCGGTGGAGATCCTCTATAATCGCGCGCTGGATGACCTCGGCCAGCAGGACTACAAGCTGGCGGCCAAGGAGTTCGAGGAGGTCGACCGCCAACACCCGTATTCGGTGTGGGCGACCAAGGCGCAGATCATGGCGGCCTTCACCTACTATCAAGCCAACAAGTACGACGACGCGATCATCGCGCTCGACCGCTTCATTCAGCTCCATCCGGGCCACAAGGACATCCCCTACGCCTACTACCTGAAGGGGCTGTGTTTCTACGAGCAGATCTCCGACGTTGGCCGCGACCAGCGCATCACCCAGCAGGCACTCGACGCGCTTGCCGAGGTGGTCAAGCGCTACCCCGACACGCCGTACGCCCGCGACGCGCGATTGAAGGTCGAACTGACCATCGACCATCTTGCCGGCAAGGAGATGCTGGTCGGCCGCTACTATCAGAAGCAGCAGCAATTCGTCGGCGCCATCAATCGCTACCGCATGGTGATCGAGCGCTACCAGACCACGACGCATGTTCCCGAGGCGCTGCATCGCCTCGTCGAGTGCTACCTTGCGCTTGGCGTCAAGCAGGAGGCACAGGAGGCGGCCGCCGTGCTGGGCTACAACTTCCCGGGCAGCGACTGGTACGCCGACAGCTACTTCCTGATGACCGGCGAGGACTACCGGTTCGACGAGAAGGGCGGCGGCAGCAGCGGCGGCGGCTGGTTCTCCAAGATATTCTGACCGGCCGACATGCTCCTCTCACTTTCGATCCGCGATTTCGTGCTGATCGAAAAGCTCGACCTGACGTTCACCTCTGGATCTGAGTCGGGGCTCGGAGCGCTGACCGGCGAGACCGGCGCCGGCAAATCCATCCTGATCGATGCGCTCGGCCTGGCACTGGGCAATCGCGCCGACAGCGGCGCGGTGCGCCGCGGTGCGCAGCAGGCCACGGTGGCGGCGTCGTTCGATCTCGGCCGCGATCACGCCGCGCGCGCCATCCTTGCCGAGCAGGGCTGGGACGACGAAGACGTGCTCACCCTGCGGCGCGCGGTCGGCGCCGATGGCCGCGGCCGGGCCTTCGTCAATGACCAGCCAGCCTCGGTCGCGCTGCTGCGGCGACTCGGCGAAACGCTGGTCGAGATCCAGGGCCAGATGGAGCAGCACGGGCTGCTCGACATCGCCACACATCGCAGCGCCCTCGATGTCTTTGCCGGGCTGGAGAAACAGGGCGACACTGTTCGACGGGCTTGGCAGGCCTGGCGAAAGGCCGAGCTGGACAAAGCCGATGCCGAGGCAGCAGCGGAAGCCGCTCGCCGCGACGAAGATTTCCTTCGCCATGCCGTGAAGGAACTCGAGGCGTTGGCCCCCAAGCCCGATGACGAGGAGCGACTGGCGGCCGAGCGGCAACTGCTACGCGCCGGCACCGCCCTGGGCGAGTCGGTCGCGCAGGCGCTGGGTGAACTGGAGCACGGCAAGGGCGCGGTCGGGGCGCTGCGCAATGCCCAGCGCCTGATCGAGCGCAACGCCGACAAGGCGGCCGGCCGCCTCGACGGTGCCCTCGCGGCCCTTGAAAAGGCGCTGTCCGAGGCGACCGAAGCGCAGGCTCAGCTCGAGAGTGCCCGTGACGCCCTGGAGTTCGATCCCAACAAGCTCGAGAAGATCGAGGAACGGCTGTTCGCCTTGCGCGCAGCCGCGCGCAAGCACAACGTCGTCGTAGCCGACCTGGCGCCGCTTGCGGAAAAGATGAACGCGCAGCTCGCCGCTCTCGACGACGGCGAGGCCGGCTTGAAGAAGCTGGCCGCCGCCGCCAAGGCCGCGCGGGCCGAGTACGTGAAGGCGGCAGAAACCCAGGCTGCTGCGCGACGCAAGGGGGCTGCCCGCCTCGACAAGGGCGTGGCGGCCGAACTTGGACCGCTGAAGCTCGAGAAGGCGAAGTTCGTCACCGAGGTGACGCCGCTCGTCGAATCCGAATGGTCGGAGAACGGGACAGATCGCGTGCAGTTTACGGTCGCGACCAACCCCGGCACGCCGCCGGCGCCGATTGCCAGGATTGCCTCCGGCGGCGAGCTGTCTCGTTTCCTGCTGGCGTTGAAAGTGTGCCTGGCCAGAGTAGGCGATGCCGCCACGATCGTGTTCGACGAGGTCGATTCGGGAATCGGCGGTGCCACGGCGGCCGCGGTCGGCGAGCGGCTGAAGCGCTTGGCCAAGGACGTGCAGGTTCTGGTCGTCACCCACTCGCCGCAGGTTGCCGCTGTGGCCGACCGGCACTGGCTGATCCGCAAGACCACGACTAGAACGACGGCCAGCACCGACGTGGTGCCACTCGACAGCAAGGGCCGGCGCGAGGAAATCGCCCGCATGCTGTCGGGCGCCGAGGTCACGGCCGAGGCGCGTGCCGCGGCCGACAAGCTGCTGGCCACGGCGGGCTGAGAGGCGATGGCCATGTCCAAGGCTGCCAAGGTCGTCGCCGGCATCGAGGTCAAGGACCTGACCGAACGTCAGGCGCGCGGCGAGCACAAGCGTCTCGGCGACGAGATCGCCCACCACGACAAACTCTATCACGAGCAGGACGCGCCGGAGATTTCCGACGCCGACTACGACAGGCTGCGCATCCGCCTCAAGGCGATCGAGGAACGCTTCCCGCAGTTCGTCGACATGTTCAGTCCGACCCAGAGGGTCGCACCGACGCCGACGACGGCCTTCGCCAAGGTCACGCACCGCCGGCCCATGCTGTCGCTCGACAACGCCTTCAGCGACGAGGAGCTTCAGGGCTTCCTGGACCGGGTTCGACGGGGGTTGGAGCGCGAGATCGATCTCAAGCCGGACGCCGAAATTGCGCTGAGCTGCGAGGCCAAGATCGACGGGTTATCGATCAGCCTGCGCTACGAAAACGGCGAGCTGATCGTGGGTGCCACCCGCGGCGACGGCACCATCGGCGAAGATGTGACGGCCAATCTGCGGACCATAAGGGACATCCCGCACAAGCTGACGGGCAAGTTTCCCAAATCGATCGACGTCCGCGGCGAAGTCTACATGGAGCGGAAGGCGTTCCAGCAGATGAACCGGCGCCAGGAAGAGGAGGGCGAGAAGACCTTTGCCAACCCGCGCAATGCCGCGGCCGGCTCCCTCCGCCAGCTCGATGCCTCGATCACGGCCAGGCGTCCGCTGCGGTTCTTCGCCTATGCCTGGGGCGAGGCCGAGCCACGCTCATGGAAGACCCACAGCGACTACCTGAAGCTGCTGAAGGAGTGGGGCTTCAAGACCAATCCGCTGACGCGTCTGTGCAAGACGCCCGACCAGGTCCGTGCCTTCTACCGGAAGATCGGCGAGGAACGGGCGTCGCTGCCCTACGACATCGATGGCGTGGTCTACAAGATCGACCGCATCGACTGGCAGGAGCGGCTGGGATTCGTCAGCCGCGCGCCGCGCTGGGCGATTGCCCACAAGTTCCCGGCGGAGCAGGCACGGACGCGGCTGAACGACATCTTCATTCAGGTCGGCCGAACCGGCGCGCTGACCCCGGTCGCCGATCTCGAGCCGGTCAATGTCGGCGGCGTCGTGGTGTCGCGCGCCACCCTGCACAACGCCGACGAGATCGAGCGCCTCGACGTCCGGCCCGGTGACATGGTGATCGTGCAGCGCGCCGGCGACGTCATCCCGCAGGTTCTGGGCTTCGTCCCCGAGGAGCGTCCGAAGAACGCGCGAAAGTACAAGTTTCCCGAGCGCTGCCCGTGTCCGCTCAAGACCGAGGTCAAAAACGAGGAAGGCGGCGTGGTGCGCCGCTGCTCGGGAGGGCTCGAATGTCCGTTCCAGCAGGTCGAACGGCTGCGCTACTTCGTGTCACGCAACTGCTTCGACATCGAGGGGTTGGGCGGCACCCATATCGAGAATTTCTTCAACGACGGGCTCCTCAAGGTGCCAGGTGACATCTTCCGCCTGAAGACCCGGGAAGCCGAGATCCGCAAGCGCGAGGGGTGGGGCGATCTGTCGGTGCGCAATCTGCTGGCCGCTATCGAGGCCCGCCGGACGATTTCCCTCGACCGCTTCATAAACGCCATCGGCATTCCCTTGATCGGCGAGGCGACGGCCAAGATCCTGGCGCAGGAATATGGCGACGCGGATGCTTGGCTGTCCGAGATGCTGAAGGCGGCCAAGGAGCGCAAAAAGCACCCGGACGACGTCAAGAAGGAGAAGGCGGCGGCCGAGGTCGGCGAGAGTTATGGACGGTTGTGCAATGTCGAGCAGATCGGCGTCACCACGGCCGACGCCATGTGTGCCTTCTTCGG
>CAWUOG010000048.1:0-13872 GCA_963923875.1 uncultured Alphaproteobacteria bacterium | reverse complement strand
CGGGACGACCATCGGCTTCGGCTCGTCCTTCTGGGCTTCCTTCGGCCCATCCTTGACGCCGTCCTTCTGGTTCTCGCTCTTGTCCGGGCCCTTGAGCTGCCCCTTGTCATCGGGCTTGGCGGCCATGTTCACGTCGGGACCGGCGCCGCGCTCGATCGGCCTGTCGGTCTGCTTGCCGTCGACCGCTCCCACAATCACGCCGCCCGGGACGACGATTCCCGCCGCGCAGTCGCCGCCGCGCTGCGCCGCTTCGTCGGTCAGGCGCGCGAGTTCGAGGCGCAGCCGCTCGTTGTCGCGCCGCAGCGTGTCGAAGCGCGTCTGCTGCAGGTCGACCGGCTGGCGCACCGACAGGCTGAGCGCGGCGTCGCGGGCCTCCGCAGCGAGGCGATTCTCGACGTGCGGCAGGTAGGGACGGACCAGCCACGCCAGGAACGCCAGCAGCAGAAGAAGGAGAGCGGCCAGCAGAAGCCACTGCCACCACGCCGTGCGCGGGCCCGTCATCGACATCGCGGGGGCCGGTACCGAGGCCATCACCGCCTCGGGGGACGAGGCGACTTTGGGCGGCAGGCCCTGCGGCGACGGTACCGGCGCCGTGGCCAGGAACACGCCGGGCAGGGTCGCGTCGGCGGCGAAGCCCCAGAAGGTCATGACCGGGCGGCCGTCGACCACGTGCAGCGCTTCCTCGCCGGGGGCGCTCAGCGCGTGACGCAGCAGGCGCGCGAAGTTGCGTTCGGCGCCTGACTTCTCCGGCACTTCCATCTGGTCGGCCAGACGCGCCATGTCGGCATGCAGGCGCTGCACCTTGTCGAGCAGCTGGGCACGCTCGGCCTCGCCGAGATCGGCCAGCCGACGCGCCTCGCCGTCGAACGGCGCGTACCAGTCGATGCGGCGGCCCGACGGATCGACCTCCGGCACCGCCAGCAGGTCGGCATGCTCGCGGCTGAGCCGCTGGGCGATCGCCGCGCGCAACTGGCCCGCGGCGCGCCATACCGGATCGCCCGCCGCGCCCAGCGCCCGGTAGCGCTGCAGCGGTTCACTGGAGAGAAGGGGGCCCGCAGCCATGGTCTGTTCCTAACGTCCGGTCCGGGGGCAGGACATATTATAGGTCCAGCGGGTTCCCCACTGTTCCCCTGTTACGATGACTTCGACCGAATAATCCCCGCCCACCGGGTTCCAGTCGAAGCCGAAACCGCCGCGGCCCGAGCGCGGTCCGTGGGTGCCGGCGATCTGCCGGCCGCGATACATCACTCTGATGTCGTCCGGCTTGACGTAGAGATTGTAGTTGATCGCCACGAAGCCCGGCTTGTCGCCGAGATAGTGCTTGTTGCGCGTCACGCCTTCGCCACCCGAATCGCCGGACCAGTCGCACGGCAGCATCCCGGGCGGCGGGCGGTTGACCGGCGGTGCCGAGGCCTGCGGCGCGGGAGGCGGCGGGGGCGCCTCGATGGGCTTGGGCGGCGGCGGGGCCACGACCTTGGGCGGTTCGACCGGCTTGCACAGATCGATCTTCTTCCTGAGGTCGTCCTGCAGTGACGCGAGTTCGGCGCGAAGCTTCCTTTCGTCGGCCTGCGCCTCGTCGAGCGAGGCCTTCAGCAGGGGTGTCGGGTCCTCCGGCGGCTCCGGCGCGGGCGGTGCCGGCGTCTCCAGGGTGGCGACGTTGACGTCCGGATCGACCGGCGTGCAGGCGCGCAGCAGCCATGAGGTCAGCAAGAGAAGAAGAAGCAGCAGCAACCCGAACAGCAGCGCGCTCAGGAAACGAGACCAGCCCAGCCGGGCCGGCAGAAGCACCGCCGGCGCGCTCACGAGGGCCGCTGTCGGGGCCGCTGCTGGAGCCGGCGGCGCCACAAGCGGGACGGCCGGCGGCAGGAAGCCTTGCAGGCTTGCCGCGGCATCGGCCTCGTAGCCCCAGGCCACGATCACCGGCTCGCCATCGACGGCATAGAGGAAATCGTCGGACGGGCGGCGCGTGGCGAGCAGCAGCGAGCGGCCGATCAGGCGTGCCTCGTCGCTCGAGGTCGAGGCTTCAAGCTGGGTGCCGAGGCCACGGATCGACTCCAGCCGGCTCTCGGCCCTGGCCAGCAGGTCGGCGCGCTCGCTGTCGTTCAGCTCGCTGAAGCGACGTACCTGTCCGTCGCGCTGGGCGTACCAGTCGATGCCGTCGCCGCTCTCGCGCAGTTGCGGATCGGCCAGGAGCTCGGCGGTCTCGGGCCCGAGGCGGCGGCGGATCACCGCCAGCAGTTGGCCCGCCACGGCGTGCAGCGGCTCGCCGCGCACGCCCAGCGGCCGCACACCGAGTCTTGTCGTGACCAGAAGAGTGGGCCGTTCGCCCATTCAGAAACGCCGCCTCATCCCGGCGCCCATTATCGCCGTCCGATTCCGGCTTGTTTATGTCGTATTCGTCGGCCGCGCGGGACTCACAGGGAGTGCAAATTCCCCTTGGATATCAGGGGCTTGGCCTAGATCTCCATGCGGCTGCCCAACTCGACCACGCGGTTGGTCGGCAACCCGAAGAAGTCGCCGGCGCTGGAGGAGAGGCGCGCCAGCGCCAGGAACAGCTTCTCCTGCCAGCGCGGCAGCAGTGGCTTCTCGGCGGCGACGAAGCTGGTGCGGCCGATGAAATAGGACGTGCGCATCGGATCGACCGGCACGCCGCGGTCGGCGAGCGGGGCGAGGTCGCGCGGTACGTCGGGCTGCTCCATGAACCCGTAGCGCAACACGACATGGTGCACGCCCTTGCCGAGATGTTTCACCTCGGCCCGCGAGTTGGGCGGCACGTAGGGCTCGTCGGGGACCTGCACGGTGAGCAGCACGACCTGCTCGTGCAGCACCTCGTTGTGCTTGAGATTGTGCAGCAGGCAGTTCGGCGCATTGCCCGAGAAAGCCGTGAGATAGACCGCCGTGCCCTGCGGGCGATGCACGCGCGAGGGGCTGATGCTGGCCAGCAGCTGCTCCATCGGCAGCGCATGTTCGGTCTCGCGCGTCGCCACCGCCATGCGGCCGCGCATCCAGGTCCACATCGCGGTGAAGATCAGGACCGCGAGTGCCAGCGGCACCCAGCCGCCCTGCACGAACTTCAGCATGTTGGAGGTCAGCAGCATCGCGTCGACGATGGCGAATCCGCCCAGCACCAGCAGCGACAGCGGCCAGCCCCACTTCCACACGCGCACCGCCATGGCGAACACCAGCACGGTGGTGACCAGCATCGTGCCGGTCACGGCGATGCCGTAGGCCGCGGCGAGGTTGGTCGACGACTTGAACGCCAGCACCAGCGCCACCACGCCCACCAGCTGCAGCCAGTTCACCGCCGGCACGTAGATCTGGCCGAACTCGCTGGCCGAGGTGTGTTGCACGCGGATGCGCGGGCTGAGGCCCAGCAGTGCCGCCTGCTGCGCCATCGAGAAGGCGCCGGAGATCGTGGCCTGCGAGGCGATCACCGTCGCGACCGTCGCCAGCACGACCAGCGGATAGAGCAGCCAGGCCGGGGCCAGAAGGAAGAACGGGTTCTCGAGCGCGTTCGCATCGCCCAGCAGCAGTGCACCCTGGCCGTAATAGTTCGCCAGCAGCGCCGGCAACACGATGATCAGCCAGGCGAAGCGGATCGGCTTGCGCCCGAAATGACCCATGTCGGCATACAGCGCCTCGGCGCCGGTGACGGCCAGCGTGACGGCGCCCAGCGCCATGAAGGCCACGAACTTGTGGCGGATCGCGAACTGCACCGCCTCGTGCGGCGACAGTGCGATCAACACCTCCGGCCGTTCGACGATCTGGCGCACGCCGAGCGCGAACAGGAGGGCGAACCAGATCACCATGATCGGCCCGAACCAGCGGCCGATGCCCTCGGTGCCGAAGCGCTGCACGGCGAACAGCGCGACCAGGACGCCGAGCGCGATCGGCACGACCATCGGCTCGAAGGCGGGCGTGGCGACGTTGAGGCCCTCGACGGCGCTCAGCACCGAGATCGCCGGCGTCAGCAGGCAGTCGCCGTAGAAGAGGGCGGCACCCGCCATGCCGAGGGTGAGATAGACCGCGCGGTTGCGTGCCGAGATCTCGGACCGGCGCGACACCAGGGCCATCAGCGCCAGCACGCCGCCCTCGCCGCGGTTGTCGGCGCGCATCACGACAGCGACGTACTTCAGCGTCACGACGACGATCAGCGCCCAGGTGATCAGCGACAGGATGCCGAGCACATCCTCCGGCACGGGCTTCAGGCCGGTGAAGTCGCTGAAGCATTCCTTGACGGTGTAGAGCGGGCTGGTGCCGATGTCGCCGAACACCACGCCGAGCGCGGCGAGGGTGAGTGTCGAGGTCCGGCTACGACCTGCGTGATGAGCGACTGCGTCCACGGACATCCCGACCTGGGGCCTCGATCCCCTGCCGGGCAACACCCCCGGCGAAGCGCGTGGGTATTGCGCCGCCGACCGGCCCGGTCAATCGGATTTCCGACAGCCCCTCGATTTACTATGGGATTCATATGGCGGGACCATTCCGCGCTGACCCGCCGACGCTTCACACCCTCGGAAATCGCCGCCTCGCGGCACGTTCCTATGGCATTCCTATTCCCATCGCCCCATTTGCCCGTGGTATTCGGCGGCGACGCCAGATCGGTGCGTATCAGCATGTCATCCAGGTTTCTGCGCTCCGCGCGCACGACGTTTCGGTTTCTGTTGCCCGCTGTCGAAGTCGCCGGCACCACCGCTCTGACCACGGTGGCGGGTGTCGCGATACTCGAACGCGTCGACGTGCCCAACATCTCGCTCGCCTTTGTCATTCCGGTACTGGCGGCTGCGGTGCGCCACGGGCTGCTGGCTTCGCTGGGGGCGGTGGCGCTTTCGGTGCTGGCCTACGACTATTTCTTCCTGCCGCCACTGTATCGTTTCACGATCTCCGATCCAGCCGACGTCGTGGCGCTGGTTTTTCTGCTGGCCGTCGCGCTGGTCGCAAGCGGTCTTGCCGGGCGCATGCATCTGCAGGCCCGGGCGGCCCGCCGCGAAGCGAGGATCACGGCGGAACTCTACGACCTCAGTGCCAAGATCGCCGGCGCTACCGAACTCGACGACCTGCTGTGGACGGTGGTCTCACATCTGGCGCGCGCCGTCGATGCCGAGGTTGTCCTGCTTATGCCCTCCGGCGTGAAGCTGGTCGTGCGTGCCGCCTTCCCGCCCGACGGCGACCTCGACCGCGCGGAGATGGCTGCGGCCCAACGCTGTTGGGACTACGACAGCCGAACCGGCGGTGTGAACGACACGGTCACCTCGTCGCGGTACTCCTTCCTGCCTGTCCATACCGGCCGCTCGCAGCTCGGGGTGATCGGTGTGCTGCCACGCGATCCGTCGGGCCGCCTTCGCGATGGAGACCGGGAGCTGGTCGAAGCGGTCTGCAGCCAGATCGCCGTCGCCGTAGAGCGAGTGGCGCTCGCCCGCGACGTCGAACAGTCCCGTGTGCGGGTCGAACGGGAGCGCGTACGCTCCTCGATGCTGGCGTCGGTATCGCACGACCTGCGGACACCGCTGGCCTCGATTGTCGGAACGCTGTCGAGTCTGAGGAGCTTCGGCGCGCGCTACGACGACAGGACGCGCATCGAGCTGCTTGCCACCGCGCAGGGCGAGGCTGAGAGGCTCGACCGGTTCGTGGGCAATCTGCTCGACATGACCCGGCTCGATGCTGGCGCCGTGGAGCCGAAGCGAGAAGTGGTCGAGATCGGCGATCTTATCTCGACCGCCCTGCGACGGGCTTCGCCCTTGTTGAAAGGACATCGCGTGGCGTCTGCGATCGCATCCGACCTCCCGTCGGTCACCGTCGATTTTGTGCTCGCCGAGCAGGTCCTGTTCAACCTGCTCGACAATGCCGCCAAGTATGCGCCTCCCGGCGGGCGCATCGACGTCGAGGGCCGCGCGGCGGGTGGCCGCGTCGAGATTGTGGTGCGCGACGAAGGTCCGGGCATTCCGCCCTCTGCCGTGGAACGATTGTTCGACAAGTTCTTCCGTGCCGCGGAGGGCGATCGCCGTCCAGCCGGCACGGGGCTCGGTCTTGCGATTGCTAGGGGATTCGTGGAGGCGATGGGGGGCGCCATCTCGGCGCGCAACCGGGTCGACCGCTGTGGTGCAGAGTTCATCGTGAGCTTTCCGGCATGAACGGCGATCCGCCCGTGGTCCTGATCGTTGAGGACGAGCCGGCCATCCGCCGGTTGTTGCGCGCCATGCTGGAAGCCAACGATTACCGCGCCCTCGACGCGGCGACGGCCGCCGACGCAGAATGGACGCTGCGCCACCATCGCCCCGACCTGGTGCTGCTCGATCTCGGCCTGCCGGACGTCGACGGCCTGCAGTTGCTCTCGCAGATCCGCAAGCTCAGCCCGGTGCCGATCGTCGTGCTGTCGAGCCGGGGCGACGAAGCCGCCAAGGTTACCGCGCTCGATAGCGGAGCCGACGACTACGTCACCAAGCCGTTCGGGGCGGAGGAGCTTATGGCGCGCATCCGCGCCGGCCTCCGTCATCGCCTGCAGCAGCAGGGTGCCGAGCGGACCTTCTCGAGCGGCGATCTCAGCGTCGACCTCGTCCGGCGTCTCGTGAGGCGCGGCGGGGAGGACGTGAAGCTTTCGCCCAAGGAATACGACATCCTCGAACAGCTGGTGATCCACGCCGGCAAGGTGCTGACCCACAAGCACCTGCTGCGCGAGGTCTGGCGCGACGAGTCGGTCGATCCGCAGTATCTGCGCGTCTATGTCCGCCAGCTGCGGCAGAAGGTCGAAGACGATCCTTCCACACCGCGGCACGTCCTGACCGAGCCCGGGGTGGGCTATCGGCTGGTGTAGCGGTAGGCTCTCCTCCTCGAAGAGGAGGAAACCATGGCCGAGAGCGAGCTTTACAAGAAGGGCACCGCCATCCGCAGCAAGCTGATGGGGCCCGCGTACGCCGAGAACATGAACAAGACGGTGTACGACGATCCGATCATGCAGAAGTTCGGCCAGTACACCCGCGAGGCCGTGTTCGGCATGCTGTGGGACCGGCCGGGCATCGACCACAAGACCAGGGCGTTGATCTGCGTGATCTCCGACACCTCGCAGTCGCGCTGGCCCGAGCTCGCGATCCATCTCCGCATGGCGCGCAACATGGGCTGGACCGAGGACGAATTGGCCGAGGCGCTGATGCATCTCTGCGGCTATATCGGCGTGCCGGCGGTGCGCGAGGCGCTGCTGATCGCCAAGGAAGTGTTCCACGAGATGCGGAACGAGAAATAGTGCATCGAGCGAGCCTCATCCTTCGAGGCGCCGTGCTGCGCACGGCTCCTCAGGATGAGGTCATGATGCGAATCGACCTCACCCTGAGGAGCGGTCCGCAGGACCGCGTCTCGAAGGGCGGGCAACAGGGGAAGTCCAGATGGTCCTGATGACGACGAGCGATCTGCCGCTCAAGCGGATTGCCCGCGGCAAGGTGCGCGATGTGTACGAGATCGATGCCGACCGGCTGCTGCTGGTCGCCACCGACCGCGTCAGCGCCTACGACGTGGTGATGGCCGAGCCGATCCCGATGAAGGGCGCGGTGCTGACCCAGGTCTCGGCCTGGTGGTTCCGCCAGCTCGAAGGGGCCGTGAAGCATCACATGATCGCGGCCGACGCCGACGCCATCATTGCCGCCGTGCCGGCGCTGAAGGCGCATCGGGACGAAATCGCCGGCCGCGCCATGCTGTGCCGTCGCGGCACGGTGTTCCCGATCGAGTGCGTGATCCGCGGCTATCTCTCCGGCTCGGCCTGGCGCGAATACAAGGCAAGCCAGACCCTGGCCGGCGAGAAGATGCCGGACGGCCTGAGCGAGAGCATCCGCCTCGATACGCCGATCTTCTCGCCCGCGACCAAGGCCGAGAGCGGCCACGACGAGAACATCACCGTGGGCCGCATGCGCGAGGTGCTGGGCGCGGAGGTCACCGCCGAACTCGAGCGGCTGACGCGGATCGTCTACGGCCGGGGCCGCGACGTGGCGCTGAAGCAGGGCATCATCATCGCCGACACCAAGTTCGAGTTCGGCCGCACCAAAGAGGGCGAGATCCTGCTGATCGACGAGGTGATGACGCCCGACAGCTCGCGCTTCTGGCCGCTCGACGGCTACAAGCCGGGCCGCCCGCAGCCCAGCTTCGACAAGCAGCCGCTGCGCGACTGGCTCGACGTCGAGCGCCATGCCGGCCGCTGGAACGGCGACGCGCCCGCGCCGAGGCTGCCGCCGGAAGTCGTCGACGCGACCAGCAAGCGCTATCTCGAGGCGTATCGCCGGCTGACGGGGAAAGAGCTGAAGGTCTCTTAGTTCGGCGTAAGGAAAAGCCTCATCCTGAGGAGCCACGCGCAGCGTGGCGTCTCGAAGGATGGGCTGCAGAGAAGGTGGTCGTTCCCACCCTTCGAGACGCGGCCTTCGGCCGCTCCTCAGGGTGAGGTCGTTGTCGTAGCGATTGACGAGCTACCGCGGCGGCAACGTCACGCGCGAATCGCGCAGGCGCTTTTCGAGATAGGGAATGCCCTTGTCGTAGCGGCCCTTCTGGCAATCCTGCATGGCGCCCACCGTGTTGAGGTCGGGGCCGCTGCGGCCGTCGCCGCCGGAGCCGCTCACGTAGCGGTTGGCGAGCGCCGACAGTTCGGCGCAGTACTGGGCATCGCTCTTCTGCGCCGACGCCGCGGTCGAGAGCAGGACGAGAAGGGCGGCGAGGGCCGGCAGGCGTCTGGTCATGGCGGACTCCGGGTCAGCGGGACGGCAGGGTCACGCGCGAACTGCGCAGGCGCTTCTCCAGCACCGGAATGCCCTTGGCGTAGTTGCCCTTCTGGCAGTCGCTGATCGCGTCCTGCGTGAAGAGATCGGGGAAGCTCTTGCCGTCGCCGCCGCCGCCGCTCACGAACTTGTTGGCGAGCGCGGTGAGCTCAGCGCAATACTCCGCGTCGCTCTTCTGCGCCGACGCGGCGGAGGACAGCAGAACGAGAAGCGCCGCAAGCGCTGTCAGGCGTCGATTCATGCGAGGGTCCTAGGCTTCATTGGCTGCGACCGCAAGGCTGCTCATCCGCCGCGCTGCTCAACGCGGCGGCAGGTTGATCTTGCCGTCGCGCAGCTTGCGTTCGAGGGTGGCGATGCCGTCCCTCGTATCGCCGCTCCTGCACTGCTCCAGTGCCACGACCATGTCGGGATCGGGCTTGCTCTCGCCCTGGATGGCCCGGCCGCGATACTTCACCGCCATTTCGTAGAGCAGCGTGCAGTAGGCGAGATCGTCCATCGCCGCACGGGCAGGACGAGGGACCAGCGCGGGGGCGAGCAGGATCGGGACCAGCAGCACGCGGAACGCGAAGTTCATCGGTGAAAAAGCATGAACCTGCGGCATGACATTTGCACCTCGCGCGGTGCTAGATTTGACTGCGATCACGGGGTTTTGAGAGGGGAAGGAACCAGCATGCGAACCGCCAACCTGATGGCTTTTGCCGTCGCCGCCACCAGTCTCGTCGCGTTCGATGCGTTCGCCCAGCAGATGACCGCCGTGACCCAGCTCGGCTGGCTGCGCAACGGCGAGTACGCGCCGATCATGATGGCCGAGGCCAAGGGCTTCTTCAAAGACGAGGGCATCGACCACAAGATCGTCGATGGCGGTCCCGGCAAGAACCCGATCCCGATCGTCGCGGTCGGCCAGGCGCAGTTCGGCCTCGCCACCAACGGCATGACGGTGGTGACGGCGCGGCTCGCCAAGGATCCGGTCGACATCGTCGCGGTCGGCACGCTGTTCCAGCAGGCGCCGACCTCCTATCTCTCGATCGCGGCCCCCGGCGCGCCGGCCTCCAAGCCCGCTGACATGCTGGGCAAGACGCTGGGCACCCAGGTCGGCACCGAGTTCCTGTTCGCCGCCTTCGCCAAGAAGACCGGCATCGACGCCTCCAAGGTCAAGGTCATCCCCGCCCAGGCGACGGTCGAACCGCTGATGGCCGGCAAGATGGATTACTTCCTCGGCTGGATCGTCAACCAGACCTACGCCATCGAGCAGGAAGCGGCCAAGGCCGATGCGCCGCCGACCGTGAAGGGCAAGGAGTGGCAGGCGATCAAGCTCAGCGACTACGGCGTGCGCACCTACACCGACGTGATCTTCACCTCGGGCGACACGCTCAAGAAGAATCCCGAGCTGGTGAAGCGCTACCTGCGCGCCGTGCAGAAGGGCATGCAGTACGTCATCGACCATCCCGACGAGTCGGTCGAGATCCTCGCCAAGTTCCCCGGCCAGGTCGAGGACGCCAAGAAGCTCGCCTGGCGCTTCAAGCTGCAGAACACGCTGTTCCAGAGCGACTTCTCGAAGAAGAACGGCCCGCTCACCATGGATCCGGCGGTGTGGACCGACATGATCAACTTCCTCAAGGATGGCGACCAGATCCCGAAGACCATTCCGGTCGCCGAGGTCATGACCAACGACTACTTCGTGAAGAAGTAGGGATGCCGCGGCCGCACAGCGTTCCTCCCCATTCATATGGGGAGGTGTCGCCGTCTTACGGCGACGGAGGGGTCATGAGCCTCGACGCGCTTGCGGCCTATGACCCCTCCACCCGCGAAGACGCGGGCACCTCCCCATTTGAAAGGGGAGGAAAATAAGTGGCCGCGCCCATCTCCATCCGCGGCGTCAGCCGCCGCTTCGGCGAGACCTGGGCGCTGCAGTCGGTCGATCTCGAGATCGCCGCCGGCGAGTTCATCGCCCTGGTCGGTCCCTCGGGCTGCGGCAAGACCACGCTCCTGCGCATCGTCGCCGACCTGGTCGAGCCCTCGAGCGGCGAGGTCCGGATCGGCGATGTCTCCGCCGCCGAGGCACGGCGCCGGCGCATGCTGGGGCTCGTCTCTCAGCGGCCGGCCGTGCTGCCGTGGAAGCGCGCCATCGACGACGTGCGCTTCACCCAGAAGATCGCCGGCAAGGTGGGACTCGATGCGGCCAGAGTGCTGCGCGAATTCGGCCTCGCCGGCCACGAGACCAAGCGCGCGCGCCAACTCTCGGGCGGCATGCTGCAGCGGGTGAACATCGCCTCGGCGATCGCCCACGATCCCTCGGTACTGCTGATGGACGAGCCGTTCGCCGCCCTCGACGAGATGAAGCGCGAGGAGATCGGCGAGTGGTTCGACCGCGAACTGGCGTCGCGGCCCAAGACCGTGCTGTTCGTCACCCATCACATCGACGAGGCGGTGATGCTGGCCGACCGGCTGCTGGTGTTCTCGCCGTCGCCCGGCCGGGTGATGGAGGTCGTGTCGGTGCCGGTGCCGCGGCCGCGCGATCCGTCGTTCCGCCAGGACCCGCGCTTCGTGGCCATCGCGGGCCACGTGCGCGGCCTGCTGATGCACCGCTCCGAGGCCGCCTGACCATGGCCGACGCAGCGCTTCCGGGAACGGGCGCCGCCCCTGCCGCCCAGGCGCCGCCGAGGCGTTCGTGGTTGCCGCTGGCCGGATTGATCGTGCTGAGGATCGCCACGCCGATCGCCTCGGTGATGCTGCTCTGGTACCTCGCGATCTGGTTCTCCGGCCTGCCGGCCTTCGTGATCCCGCGGCCCGAGCGCGTGCTCGAGGTGCTGTGGGTCGACCACGCCTTCATCTTCGAGCACCTGATGGCGACCCTGCAGGTGGCGGCGATCGGCTTCCTGTGGGCCAACGTCGCGGGCATCGGGCTCGCGGTCCTGTTCGACCTGCTGCCGCCGACCCGCCACATGCTGATGCCGGCGGCGATCACCCTGCGCAACGTGCCCTACATCGCGCTGATCTCGGTGCTGATGCTGGCGTTCGGCGATTCGATCCTGAGCAAGACCGCGATCGTGGCGCTGGCCGGCTTCTTCCCCGTCCTGGTCAACACGCTCCAGGGGCTGCGCTCGGCCGACGAGGTCCAGCTCGACCGCATGCGCATCCTCAACGCCAGCTGGTGGCAGACCTTCAGCCAGGTCCGGCTGCCCTATGCCCTGCCCTCGATCGTGGCGGCGCAGGAGATCACGGGGTCGGGCTCGATCATCGTCGCGGTGGCGGCGGAATGGATGATTTCCTCGACCGGGCTGGGCTACGTCATCAATAACGCAATGCAGAACTACCGGGGCGACAAGGTCTACGCCGTGGCGCTGCTCGCGACGGCCCTCTCTTTCCTGATATATTCCTTCGTCCATTGGCTCGGACGGCGGCTCGACTGGCGGGCCGGCGATCCCCGCCGGTAGGATTCCCTCGGCAATGGAGGCGAACATGGCAGCAGGTCTTTCGGCACCCCAGGATCGGGTTCAGGCGCCTCCTCGGGGCGCGGCGAAGTCGGCCAATATCCCGGTCATCGACCTGTCGGGCCTCTACAGCGACGATCCGGCGGCCAAGAAGGCGGTCGCGGAAAAGATCGGCGCGGCCTGCGACGAGATCGGCTTCTTCTACGCCGTCGGCCACAACGTGCCGGTCGAGACGATCGACCGCGCCGTCGCCATCGCCGACAAGTTCTTCCATCTGCCGGAGTCCGAGCGGCTCAAGGTCAAGTGCGACCGCAACAACCGCGGCTACCGCCCGGTCGGCGACACGATCCACGCCAACGGCAAGGCGAGCGCGCGCGACAGCTACGATCTCGGCTTCCCGGTCACCGAGGACGATCCCGAGGTCAAGGCCGGCACGCCGCTCTACGCGCCCAACCAGTGGCCCGAGCTGCCGGGCTTCAAGGAGGCGTTCGAGGCCTATTACGGCGAGACCTACAAGCTCGGCATGAAGATCCTCGAGGGCTTCGCGCTCAATCTCGGCAAGCCGGAAGACTTCTTCACGAAGCACTTCACCAAGCCGGTCGCCGACATGGTGATCAACCACTATCTCGGCGCCGCCGGCCTGCACATCTCCGACCAGGCCTCCGGGCCGCACACCGACCACGGCATCGTCACCATCCTGTGGCAGGACAGCCTGGGCGGCCTCGAGGTGCTGAAGGACGGCGAGTGGCTGCCGGTCACGCCGATCCGCGGCAGCTACATCATCAATATCGGCGAGCTGATGAAGCGCTGGACCAACGGCCGCTACAAGGCGACCGTGCACCGCGTCGTGCACCTGCAGAACAAGTCGCGCTACTCCATGCCGCTGTTCTGCAATCCCGACTTCCGCACCAAGGTCGACCCGCGCGATCTCGGCGTCAGCGATGCCGACGCCAGGTTCGAGCCCGTCATGTCCGGCGACTTCCTGATGGGCCGCTTCAAGGCCACCCGCAAATTGTGGGGCGCCGAGGAAAAGGGAACGATCTCGCAGGACGATAAGCTCGTAGAGCAGGCGGCGCAGTAGCGCCGCCTGCTCTACGAGACGGCGGACCCGTTGCGCTAGCCGCGCCCCGCGCGGCGGTCGGCGGCGAAGCCGCCGAAGCGTAGGGTCCGCGCCGTACCTATTGCGCACGGTGCTCGTTCTCACCCTTCGAGACGCACTGCTTCGCAGTGCTCCTCAGGGTGAGGCTCTACTCAATCGAGCAAAGAAAAAGAGCGGCACCTCCGTGCCGCTCTTCCCCTACGCTACGCCACGCGACCAATCCGGCATCGCTTCATCCGCGCACCGTCCTCGCGATCCGCAGGTCCCTTGCCCACAGGAACAGCGCCGCAAACGGCAGCCAGCCGAACCACCGCACGGCGCTCAGCATCGCCTCGCCGGCTTCGTCAGCCTCGAGATAGCGCACCTGCACCGCGAAGTGCCCGGCTGCTACCTCGAAGGCGAGCAACCAGACCAGCAGCGCCGGCAGCAGCACGACCAGCGGCTTCATCCGCGCGCCGAGCCGCGCCGACCACCACGGCGCCAGGGACAGGCTGAACACCAGCACGGCGACCACGAACTTCGCCGACGGATGGGCGGCGAACCAGCCCTGCAGCAGCGGCTCGCGCACGATCATGGTGTAGCCGGTCCAGGC
>CAWUOG010000047.1:0-14260 GCA_963923875.1 uncultured Alphaproteobacteria bacterium | reverse complement strand
CACCAAGTACACGCTGATCCACTACAAGGGGTCGGGACAGGCCCACATCGACGTGATCGCGGGCCAGGTGCCGGCGCAGGTCGATCAGGTGAACGCCGCGATCGGCCACATCAAGGCGGGCAAGCTGCGCGCCATCGCCGTGACATCCGACAAGCGCATGGCCGAGCTGCCCGACGTGCCGACCTTCAGGGAGTCGGGAGTGCCGGGCCTCGAGACCTTCACCTACGCGACCTACACCGGCCTGTTCGGCCCGGCCAGGATGCCGCCCGAGGTGCTGAAGAAACTCAACGAGGCCATGGTCAAGACGCTGACCGATCCGGCGACGGTCAAGCGCTTCGCGGACCTCACGGCCGAGGCCAGGCCCAGCACGCCCGAAGAGCTCGCCGCCATGCTCGACAAGGAGGACAAGCTGGTCGTACCCCTGATCAAGAAGGCCGGGATCAAGGCGGAGTAGTCCAACATGAGGAGTAGCGTTCGATGAGTTGGCTTCCCCCGGCCATCGCGCCGATCGTGCTGTTGCTGGTGTCGAACGTCTTCATGACGTTCGCGTGGTACGGGCACCTGAAATTCACCGACCGCCCGCTATGGCTGGTGATCGTGGCAAGCTGGGGCATCGCCTTCGTCGAATACTGCTTCGCCGTCCCGGCCAATCGCTGGGGCCACGCCGACTACAGTGCGGCGGAGCTGAAGACCATGCAGGAGGTGATCACGCTCGCCGTGTTCGCCGCCTTCTCGGTGCTCTATCTCGGCGAGCGCATCACGGTGAACCATCTGGTCGGTTTTGCGCTGATCTGCGCCGGGGCATTCTTCGTGTTCAAGGGTCCATTACCCACCTGAAGGCGCTTATCCCGAGGATGATCCGCCTGCCGATGGCGTAAAACGACGGGATGGAGCCGAAGCGCGCCTATACGCGAATTGAACTGGCATGGCTGGCCGCCGTGCTGGTCGCTTCCGCTGCGCTGCGCCTGTGGCGGCTCTCCGACAACGGCTTCGGCAGCGAATATTACGCTGCGGGCGTGCGCAGCATGCTGCAAGGCGCCCACCTGTTCTTCTATGCCGCCTTCGATCCCGCGGGTTTCCTGTCGCTCGACAAGCCACCGGTCGCCTTCTGGATCCAGGCGCTGTTCGCCCGGGTGCTGGGTTTCGACGGCTGGACCCTGCACCTGCCGCAGGCCCTGGCCGGCGTGGCGTCGGTGGCGCTGCTCCACCACATCGTGCGCCGCACCTACGGTACCGCCGCCGGACTGCTGGCCGCAGTGGCCCTGGCGGTGGCGCCGATTGCCGTCGCTGTCGACCGGTCGAACAATGTCGATTCCTGGCTGATCTTCTTCCTGCTGCTCGCCGCCGTCGTGGCCTTGCGCGGGCGCGGCCTGTCGTTGGCCATTGCGATGGCGCTGCTGGGCATCGCCTTCAACGTCAAGATGGGCGCAGCGCTGGCCTGCGGACCGGCGCTGCTGGCCGGCTGGTTCCTGGCGAGCGACCTCGACTGGCGACGCCGGCTGGGATGGATGGCGATTGCCGGCGTGACGCTGGTCGCCGTCTCGCTGTCGTGGGCCGCCGCCTTCGACCTGACGCCCAAGGAGCGGCGACCATATGCCGGCAGCACCAACGGCAATTCGATGCTCGAGCTGGCGGTGGTTCACAACGCGCTCGAGCGCTTCTCGATCGAGCGCGCCAAGCGCCCATCGGCCAGCCAGGCACTCGCCTTGCCCGGATTCAAGCTCTACGACGACGTCCCGGCCGGGCCGCTGCGGCTCGCCAACCCGATGCTCGCCGGCCAGTTCGCCTGGTTGTTGCCGCTCGCCGTGCTCGGTCTGCTGTTCGCCCGGCCGCGCGACCGCGGACGGGATCCCGGCTTCGCCACGCTGGCGCTGTTCGGCTTGTGGTTGCTGGCCTACGGCGTCGTCTTCAGCGCCGCCGGCGGCATCTTCCACATCTACTATCTCTCGGCGCTGGTGCCGCCGGTCGCCGCCCTGGCCGGCATCGGCGCGTGGCAGGCATGGCGGCGCGGACCGGCCTATCTCGCCATCGGCCTGGTCCTGTGCGCGGCCTGGCAAGCCTGGGTCACGGGCATGACGCTCGGCTGGACAGCGACCTGGCTCGGCTTTCCGCTGGTGGCGCTGGCCGCGGGCGCGGCCTCGTGGTGGCGCGGCAAGCGGCCGCCGGCCGCGATCGGCGGCGTGGCGCTGCTGGTTCTGCCGACCGCCTGGGCGTTCAGCGCGATCTTCTCTCCCGGCGCGCTGCTGCTGCCGTCGGCCAGCCTGCCGCGCTGGCTGGGCATCGACGACGGCCGCGGGCCGATCCTGTCGCAGAACTTCCCGCCGGGGACCGAAGATCCGCGTCTGCATGCCTTCCTGCGCGCCGAGCGCGGCAGCTCACGCTTTCTGGCCGCGGCGCCGAACACGCGGCTGGCCGCGCCCATCATCATCGCCACCGGCGAACCGGTCATGGCGACCGGCGGCTACTTCGGCATCGATCCGATCCTCACGGTCGACGCTTTCAGGCAAATGGTCGAGCGCGGCGAGGTGCGTTTCGTGCTGGTGGGACGGCGGCGCAACGACGCGATCGCACGATGGGCCATCGCCAACGGCAAGCGCGTTGACGATTCCAGATGGCGGTCGCTGCCGCCCGACTGGCGCAGCCCGCTCGCCGTCTACGACCTCAAACCCGGTCAGTCCGCCGACTGAGCGGCGAGTATCTCCCGCCGGGCCGTCAGCCCGCGCCGAGAACCCGGGCGATCTGATAGGTCGCGAGCGCCGCCACGTAGGCGAGCGCCAGCATGTAGGCGAAGGTCGCCCACATCCATTTCCAGCCGCCGGTCTCGCGCTTGATCACCGCCAGGGTCGAAGCACATTGCGGCGCGAAGACATACCAGGCGAGCAGCGCGAGCGCGGTGCCGAGGCTCCACTGGCCGGCGACGATCTGGCCGATCTTCGCCGCGGCGCCTTCGCCGCCATCGATCGCATAGATCGTGCCCAGCGCGCCGACCGCGACTTCGCGCGCGGCCATGCCGGGAATGAGCGCGACGTTGATCTGCCAGTTGAAGCCGAGCGGCGCGGTGATCGGCTGCAGCGCCGAGCCGATCATGGCCGCGAGACTGTAGGAGATCGCAGGCCCAGTCGCGCCGTCCGGCGGCTGCGGGAACGAGGCCAGGAACCAGATCAGGATCATCATGCTCAGGATCGTGGTGCCGGCGCGCTTGAGGAAGATCGTGGCGCGCGTCCACAGGCCGATGGCGAGGCTACGCAGCCGCGGCAGCTTGTAGTCCGGCAGTTCCAGCATGAAGGGCTCGCCAGCGCGGGTGCGCCAGAACAGCCGCTTCATGACGAACGACACGGTGAGCGCGCCTGCGATGCCGGTGGCATACAGGCCGAACATCACCAGCCCCTGAAGGCCGAACAGACCCCAGACCTCGCGGTCGGGAATGAAGGCCGAGATGATCAGCGTGTAGACCGGAATGCGGGCCGAGCAGGTCATCAGCGGCGCCACCATGATGGTCGTGAGCCGGTCACGCCGGTCGTCGATCACGCGGGCGCCCATGATGCCCGGAATGGCGCAGGCAAAGGACGAGAGCAACGGAATGAAGGCACGGCCATGCAGGCCGGCGCCGCCCATGATCTTGTCCATCAGGAAGGCGGCGCGCGCCATGTAGCCGAGATCTTCGAGAAGCAGGATGAAGAAGAACAGGATCACGATCTGCGGCAGGAACACGACCACGCTGCCGACACCCGCGATCACACCGTCCTTCAGGAAACTGATCAGCAGTCCCGGTAGCGGCGCCTCAGCCACCGCCGCACCGAGCCAGGTGAAGCCTTCCGAGATCAACTCCATCAGCGGCCGCGCCCAGGCGAACACGGCCTGGAACATCACGAACAGGATGGCGAGCAGGATCGCCAGGCCGGCCACAGGGTGCAGCAGCAGCGCATCGGCCCGCGCGGTGGCACCGTCACGTTCGGCCGGCAGGCGAACCGCGGCACGCAAGATGCGGTCCGCCTCGCGCTGGGCGCCGCGCAACGCCTGCGCATCCGGTGGACTCCAGTCGGCGCGCGCCGCGGTGGGGCGGTCGGCCAGGAGGCGGTCGAGTTCGGCCAGCAGCGCATCGGTGCCGCCGCGGCGCACGGCGATCGAACTCACCACCGGTACGCCGAGTTCGGCGGCGAGCCTGTCGAGATCGATCTCGACGCCGCGCCGGCGCGCGATGTCCATCATGTTGAGCGCGAGCACCACCGGGCGGCCGACATGCTTGAGTTCGAGCACGAGCCGCAGCGCCAGGCGCAGGTTCGAGGCGTCGCCGACACAGACGATGAGATCGGGCGAGACCTCGCCCTCGAGTTTGCCGAGAACGGCGTCGCGCGTGATCTCCTCGTCGGGCGAACGGGCACGCAGGGAGTAGGTCCCGGGCAAGTCGACCACCTGCACGCCATGGCCGGCGGGCGTCGACAGGCGGCCGATCTTCTTCTCGACGGTGACGCCGGGATAGTTGGCGACCTTCTGCTTGCTGCCCGTCAGAGCGTTGAACAGGGCAGTCTTGCCGCAGTTGGGATTGCCGACCAGCGCAACCGTGACCGCACTCGATCCGGGCGCCGGGGCTGTGCTGATCGACACGGTCAGTTTTCCCGGCGAGCTTCCTGGCGGACTTCCGGGCTGACGGTCACCGCCATTGCCTCGCGACGGCGCATGGCCACGGTCGTGCCCGCGACCCGAACGGCGATCGGATCGCCGCCGAACAGGCCCTCGTGAAGCACCTCGACCGGAGCCCCTTCGACGAAACCCAATTCAATCAGACGCCGCTCCAATTCCTCACCCGACAGGCCCGACCCCTCGAGGTTCATGTCGACCGCAACAATGTGGCCACGGTAGCCCACCGGGGCCTTGCCCAGTGCTAAGGTGTCGAAAGCCAAAGGGGACGAGTCAGGCATTGCGAGTGCTTCGTAGTAGCACTTGGGTCCGGTCCCCGCCAGTTACCAGGGGGAGGACATGGCGAATATTGTTTTGGCGCATGGCGCATGGTCGGCCGCATGGGCCTGGAAGAAAATGCGGCCGCTGTTCGCGGCCGCGGGCCACACCTTCTATTCACCGAGCTACACAGGCCTTGGCGAGCGCGCCCATTTGGCGCGGCCCGACATCGACCTGTCGACGCACATCCAGGACGTTCTGAACGTTCTTGAGTTCGAGGACCTGAAGGACGTCGTTCTGCTGGGCCATTCCTATGGCGGCATGGTCGCGACCGGCGTCGCCGACAAGGCGCGCGCGCGCATCCAGCGCGTGGTCTATATCGATGCTTTCGCGCCCAAGGACGGACAGAGCCTGTTCGATCTCGTCGGTCCCAAGGCCGAAGGAAACATGCGCGCCGGCGCGGCAAAGGACGGCGAAGGCTGGAAACTGCCGCTCAATCCGATGCCGCCCGACACGGCGCCCGAAGATTCCGCCTGGGCGGTGCCGCGCCGCCGCCCACAGCCGATCAAGACCTTCGAGCAGCGCATCAAGCTCGAGTCGACCGAGACGCCGCCGCCGCGTCACTACATCTACGCACTGAAGAACGGACCCGGCGACGTGTTCCGCCAGTTCGGCGAGCGAGCCAAGAGCGAAGCCGGCTGGAAATATTACGAGATCGACGCCAGCCACAATCCGCACATCACCTGCCCCGACGTGCTGATGAAGCTGCTGACCGACATCATGAACGGCAAGTGAGGCTCACGTGAGCGATCTCGCCTACTCGATCCTGAATCAGCTCGGCCGCACCAGGCACGCCGACGATCGGCTGACCGTCACTGGCGGCGGCGATCCGGTGTTCGTCACCCCATGGCGCATCGCCGAGGCGGGCGCGGCGGCGCTGGGCGCGATCGGTCTGGCGGCATCGGACCTGTGGCGGCTGCGCGGCGGCAAACCGCAGGAAGTGACCGTCGATCGCCACGCCGCGGCGGCATCGCTCAAGTCCAACACCTACGTCCTGTGCAACGGCGAACGGCCGGTGTCGTGGGATCCGCTGACCGGCCACTACCCGACGCGCGACGGCCGGCACATGTTCATCCACACCAACCATCCGCATCACCGCGACGGCGCGCTGCGAATCGCGGGTGCCACCGAGGCAACCCGGGAAGCGCTCGCCGGCGCCGTCGCAAAGTGGGACGCCCTCGACATCGAGGAGGCGATCAACAAGGGCGGCTGCGTCGGCGGCGTGACCCGCAGCCGAGACGAATGGAACGCGCATCCGCACGGCCAGGCAGTCGCGCGCCTGCCGCTGATCGACATCGTGCAGATCGGCGATGCGCCGGCGCGACCGCTGCCAAAGGGCGACCGACCGCTCTCCGGCGTGCGCGTGTTCGACCTGACGCGCGTGCTGGCCGGGCCGACCAGCGGCCGCGTCCTGGCCGAGAACGGCGCCGACGTATTGCACGTCACGTCGCCTCATCTGCCCTATCAGGCCGAGCTGCTGATGGACACCGGCCACGGCAAGCGTTGTGCCTGGCTCGACCTCGACAAGGCGTCCGACGTCGAAAGCACGAAGGCGCTGCTGCGCGACGCCGACGTCTTCACCCAGGGCTACCGACCGGGCGCGATCGCACGTCACGGCTTCGCGCCCGAGCAGGTCGCTGCCCTGAAGCCGGGCATCGTCTGCGTCAGCGTCTGCGCCTATGGCCATGACGGGCCCTGGTCGGGCCGGCGCGGCTTCGACTCGATCGTGCAGAACGTGACGGGACTCACGGCGACGCAGGGAACCCTTGCCCAGCCGCGCAACCTGCCGGTCCAGGCGCTCGACTATATCTGCGGCTACCTCGCCGCTCTCGGCGCGATGGCCGGCCTGGCGCGACGCATCGAGCGTGGCGGCTCGTGGCACGTGCGCGTTTCGCTGGTCCAGGTCGCACACTGGCTGGCCGGCCTCGGCACGGTCGATGCGGCCAAGGGCGCCAAGGAATTGGCCGATGCTGAGCTCGCCGGCATCCTGATGGAGAGCACCGGCCCGCTCGGCCGCCTGCGGCATCTCAGGCCCGCGATCGGCCTCAGCGAGACGCCGCCCCACTATGCGCGCCCCGCCGAGCCGCTGGGCGCCTCGCCGCTCAGCTGGTCTTGATCTGGCGCAAGGACGGCGCGCCGCACGTGCCGCATCTGTCGTCCGAGGTCGCATGCGATGTCGCCCGAGCGAGGTCTGAGCCAAGCTGAAGCCGCCGCTCGGCTCGCCGCGGAGGGGCCGAACGAACTGCCCCAGGCCGACGCGCGTTCCTTGCTGCGGATCGCTTTCGACGTCGTGCGCGAGCCGATGTTCGGGCTGCTGCTGGCCGCCGGCATTGCCTATCTCGTGCTCGGCCAATCGACCGAAGCGGTGGCATTGCTGGTGTTCGCCTCGGCCTCGGTCGCCATCGCGGTCGTCCAGGAAACCCGGAGCGAGCGCGTACTCGAGGCGTTGCGCGACCTCACCAGTCCGCGCGCCCTCGTAATCCGCGATGGCCAGCGCCAGCGCATTCCCGGCCGCGAGGTCGTGCGCGGCGATATCGTGATCCTGTCCGAAGGCGACCGCGTTCCCGCCGACGGCCGGCTGACGGTCTCGCACGATCTCAAACTCGACGAGTCGCTGGTCACCGGCGAATCCCTGCCGATTGCACGCCAGGTCGGCGACCCGGTCCTGTCGGCAACCCTGGTCGTGCGTGGCCAGGGCGTCGCCGAAACGCTGGCGACCGGCGCGCGCAGCCGCATCGGCCAGATCGGCCAATCGCTCGGCGAGATCGAGCACGCCGCCCCGGTACTGCAGCGACAGACCAGGCGGCTGGTCCGCATGGTCGGCGGCGTCGGGCTCGTCTGCTGCCTGCTGGCCGTCGTGCTGTACGGGCTGTGGCGCGGCAGCTGGATCGAGGCGGCGCTGGCCGGCATCGCGCTCGGCATGTCGATGCTGCCAGAGGAATTCCCGCTGGTGCTCGCGGTGTTCATGGTGATGGGTGCCTGGCGGCTGTCGCGCAACCGCGTATTGACCCGGCGGGCTTCGGCGATCGAAAGCCTCGGCGCGGCAACGGTGCTGTGCACCGACAAGACCGGAACCCTGACCGAGAACCGCATGAGCCTGATCGCCTTCAGGCCGGACGATACGGCGACGCGCGCGGCCCTGATCGAGCGCGGCGCACAGGCCAGCCCGGTCGACGCCTTCGATCCGATGGACCGCGCTTTTCACATCGCCCGTGCCGCGACCTCGCAGGCCGGCAATGGACCGGCTCCGTCACTGCCCGCGTCGCCGGCCAAGGTCTATGCCCTCAGCCCCGACCTGTTTGCCGTCACCCAAGTCTGGCCTGACGGTTCGGTCGCCGCCAAGGGGGCGCCCGAGGCCATTGCAGACCTGTGCCGGCTAAGCGATCGCGAACGGCAGGGCATCCTGGAAGACGCAGCCGCCATGGCGCGACAGGGCATGCGCGTGCTGGGAATCGCCGAAGCCCGGAATGATGGCCCCGGATTCCCGGAAACGCCGCGCGCTTTCGCCTTCCGCTTCCTCGGTCTGGTCGGGTTGGCCGATCCCTTGCGCGCCGAGGTACCGCGCGCCATCGCCGAGTGCGCCACGGCCGGCGTGCGCGTGGTGATGATCACCGGCGATCATCCACAAACCGCCCAGGCGATCGCTCGACAGGCGGGCCTGCCAGAGCATGAACCGGTCACCGGCAGCGGCCTGGCGGCAATGAGCGATGCCCAGTTGGCGGTGGCAGCGCGGGACGTCGACGTCTTCGCCCGCATCCAGCCGGAGCAGAAGCTGCGGCTGGTACGGGCCCTGAAATCGCGCGGAGAGATCGTCGCCATGACCGGCGACGGCGTCAACGACGCGCCGGCGCTGAAGGCCGCCGACATCGGCGTCGCGATGGGCGGCCGCGGCACCGACGTGGCGCGCGAGGCCGCGTCGATCGTGCTGCTCGACGACGATTTCGGCTCGATCCTGCGCACCCTGCGCGCCGGCCGGCGGATCTACGACAACCTGCGCAAGGCGATGAGCTACATCCTGGCGGTGCACGTGCCGATCGCGGGCCTCGCGCTGCTGCCCTTGCTCGCCGGCCTGCCGCTGCTGTTGTCGCCGATCCACATCGCCTTTCTCGAGATGGTGATCGATCCGGTCTGCTCGATCGTGTTCGAAGCCGAGGACGAGGAAGCCGACCTGATGCGCCGCCCGCCGCGCAAACCGGATGCCCAGATCCTGTCACCCGCGGTCGCGCTGTGGAGCCTGCTGCAGGGCAGCCTCGTCCTGGCGATGCTGGGCGGCCTCTACGTCACGGCGCTGCATCGAAATTTGCCGGCCGACGAGGCGCGGACGCTGGTCTTCGTCGCGCTGGTGATGGCCAACCTGGCGCTGGTCCTCGTCAACCGGTCGTTCGGGTTCGCGCTCAATGGGCGCCATCGCGGCTCCAATCGCGCGCTGCTGGCGGTGTTCGGCGTCGCCACGGCAATCCTGACCGTGGCAACGCAATGGGGCCCGGCGCGCGATCTGTTTCAGTTCGGCGACTTCCACCTACACGACCTCGCGATCGCCGCCGGCGGCTGCCTCGGCATCGTGGCGGTGCTCGAACTCCTCAAGCGGCTGTTGCACGCCCGACTGACGGCTTGATTCGCCGGACTCGCTGTAACAGGTTGCGCGCCAACCTGCCCATCACGAGGAGCGGCCATGTCCGCCATCGTCAGAACCGTCACCGAACTCGAGGCCTTGTACGGCCAGCCCGTGGCCGCAGCGACGGTCAAGGAGGTGGCGCGCATTACGCCCCACTACCGGACCTATATCGAGGCCTCGCCGTTCGTGTCGCTGGCAACCTCCGGCCCCGAAGGACTCGACTGCTCGCCGCGCGGCGACAGACCGGGCTTCGTACGCGTGCACGACGAGAAGACACTGATGCTGCCCGACCGGCGCGGCAACAACCGGATCGATTCGCTGCGCAACATCGTGCGCGACCCGAAGGTGGCGCTGCTGTTCCTGATCCCCGGCGTCGGCAACACACTCCGCGTCAACGGCCGCGCCGAGATCAGCGTCGATCCCGTCCTCCTCGATTCATTCGCGGTCGACGACAAGCCGCCGCGATCGGTGACGGTGATCACCGTCGACGCGGTCTATTTCCAATGCGCCCGCGCGCTGGTGCGCTCCGAACTGTGGAATCCCGCGCGCCATCGCGATCCCAAGGAGCTGCCGAGCGCCGGCCAGATCCTGGCGGCGCTGAGCGACGACAAGGTCGGCGGCGAGCCCTACGACCGAGAATGGCCGGAACGCGCTGCCAAGACGCTGTGGTGATCTCGCGGCGCGTCGACCAGGCTGCCGGCAGACGGTTCAGGCCGCCGAGCGCGACAGGATCAACATTTCCGGATCGTCGGCCGGCTGGGCGGCGATGAATTCCTTGGCGACCAGCTTCATGCCATCGCGCAGCGGCGTGACGACGCCGGTGGGGCCAAGGCGATAGAGCCCGGCCAGAGTCTCGCGCGGCGCCGGCCGACGCGCGTTTGGCTCGATGGCGAACCGCCGGCACGACAATTCTGTGGCCGGCGGATGGCCTAACGCAGGCCGCCCATCGGCTGCCAGAGCGACTTCCCGGATTCGTAGGCGGCGGCTGCGGGCGAGATGCCGGCGTCGCGCAGGCTGCGAGCGTCCATCTGCGCCAGGCTGCGGCGCTGGGCGGTGCGCTCGCGCCACAGCACCACGATCAGCGCCAGTCGTCGCAGCAATAGCGGTCGCGGCGCGGCCACACTGAGCGGTGCGTCGAATGACGGCGTCGAAGCAAGATTTTGGTTACGGGGCTCGAAGCTCATAGCCGCCTCCTTTCGTGTGGCCCGAACATCGGACTGGCCCCGCCCACTCTCAATGACATGGCAGGTAATCGGCGGCGCGAGGCGATCTCATGCAAAGGTTCAGGAAAACTAGGCGTTAGCGCGTGCTAGGCTGCCCATCGAAGGAGTTCACGATGCTGCCGAGCCAGAGAGCCCTGTTCGACATTCCGCGCGATGTCTGCTTCCTCAACGCTGCCGCCTGGAGCCCGCTGCCGATCGCGGTCCAGGAGGCCGGCCGCGCCGCCGTCGGCCGCAAGGGCCAGCCTTGGAAGCTCGACGGCGCATTTTTCCAGGCCCAGTACGAGCGCGCGCGCAAGGCCGCAGCCGCCCTGATCGGCGCATCGCCCGACGATGTCGCCTTGATCTCGTCGGTCGGTTACGGCGTCGCGACCGCGGGCAAGGTCCTGCCGGTCAAGCCGGGCAGCCGGGTTGTCGTGCTACAGAATGATCACACCTCGCCGGTCCTGGAATGGATGAGCCGGGCGGAAGCCGGCGGTTTCACGGTGGACGCCGTGGCGCAACCGACCGACGGTGACTGGACTTCCGCCGTGCTCGAGACGATCGAACGCAAGGAGGCGGCGCCGCTCGCCGTGGTCTCGGTCTCGTCGGTGCATTGGAGCGACGGCGGTGCGCTCGACATGCCGCGCATTGCCGCTGCCGCCAGGAAGCGGGGCGCCGCCCTGTTGGTCGACGCCACCCACGACGCCGGCGTGCGCCGCATCGACGTCAAGACGCTCGATCCCGATTTCCTGATCTTCCCGACCTACAAATGGGTGCTCGGCCCCTACGGGCGCGCCTTCATGTACGTCGCCAGGCGCTGGCAGAACGGCGTGCCGCTCGAGCAGACCGCGGCAGCGCGCAAGCAGGTCTCGGCCGAGGACACGATCTATTTCCGCGACACCTCCTATCGCGAGGATGCGCGGCGCTACGATATGGGCGAACGTGACCACTTCATCTCGCTCGAGATGGCGGCGATCGGCATGGAGATGATGGCAGGCTGGGGCAACGACGCGATCGTCGAGCGCCTGTCGATGCTGACCGGACGGCTCGCCGATGGGCTGGGCAATCTCGGGGTGCGCCTGCTCGATCCGAAGCTGCGCGCGCCGCACATCGTCTGCGCGGCCTTCCCGGAGGGGATGCCGGCAGACTTCCCCAAGCGGCTGGCAGCGGAGAACGTCTACGCCGCGCCGCGGCTGGGCCGGCTGCGCATCAGCCCGCACGTCTACAACGACGAGCAGGACGTCGACCGCTTCGTCGATGTCTTCCGCAAGGCCATGGTGCAGTGATGCGCCGCCGCGTCCTCCTGGCCGGTGCACTGGCCATCCCCGTCGCCGCGTCCGGTCCGACTCGCGCCCAGGGCAAGTACCCCGAGCGGCCGATCAAGATCATCGTGCCCTTCCCGCCCGGCGGCGGCGTCGACCTGACGGCGCGGCTGCTCATGGAGCCGCTGTCGAAGGAACTCGGGCAGACGATCGTGATCGAGAACAAGGGCGGCGCCGGCGGCCTTATCGGCGTCACGGCGATGGCCCAGTCGGCGCCCGACGGCTACACGCTCGCGGTCACCGGCGTCAGCTCGATGAGCGCGGGACCGCACCTGCGCGGCGACAAGCTGCCGTTCGATCCGATGAAGTTCGCGCACATCACGCGGCTGGTGCGCATGCCGCTGATCCTGGCGGTGAAGAACGATCTGCCGGCCAGAACGCTGCCGGAATTCATGCAATACGCCGCCAAGACCGAGATCCGCTGGGCCTCGGGCGGCATCGGCACCAGCCAGCACCTGGCCGGCGAGTTGTTCGCCCAGATGTCGGGGCTGAAGATGGTGCACGTCCCCTATCGCGGCACCGGGCCGGCGCTGAACGACCTCGCGGGCGGCGTGGTCGACGCCTATTTCGGCGATCCCGCCACGCTCGGCATCATCAAGTCGGGCAAGGCGCGCGCCATGGGCGTGACCTCGCCCGACCGCTGGCCGCCGCTGCCCGATGCGCCGTCGCTCGGCGAGGCGGTGAAGGGCTACGAAGCCTGGAACTGGTACGGCCTCGACGCCCCGCCGGGCACGCCCGAACCGGTCATCGAGCAGCTGGCTGCCGCGGTGCGCAAGGTGATGGCCGAGCCGGACGTCAAGAAAAAGTACGACGACAACGGCCTGCACCCGGCAAACCTGTCGCGCGCGGAGTACGTGGCGTTCATAAAGCGCGACTCCGAGGTCTGGGGTAAGGTGATCCGGACGGGCAACATCAAGCCCGACGAATAAGAGAAGCCAAGGGGGAAACGACGATGTGGCAGCCCAGCGAGCGCTATCCGGACCCGTCGGTACGGGTGCTCGACCCGTCTTTCAATCAGTACCGCCTGCCGCTTGCCTCGGTCGAGCGGCTGTACACGGGCTGCCGCTGGTCGGAGGGCCCGGTCTATGTCGGCGACGGCCGTTACCTGTTGTGGAGCGACATCCCGAACAACCGCGTCCTGCGCTGGGACGAGGAATCGGGCAACGTCACCATCTATCGCAAACCCTCCAACAACACCAACGGCCACACGCGCGACCGCCAGGGCCGGTTGGTGTGGTGCGAGCACGACGCGCGCCGCATCGTGCGCTGCGAGTATGACGGCAGCCATACCGTGCTGGCCGACAGCTACAACGGCAAGAAGCTCAATTCGCCCAACGACATCGTGGTGAGCTCCGACGGCTCGGTGTGGTTCACCGACCCGATTTTCGGCATCCTGGGCTACTACGAAGGCCACAAGGCCGAGAGCGAGAACAAGCCGGCGGTCTATCGCCTGGACCCGCATGGCAAGCTGCACATGATGGCCGACGACGTGGCCGGCCCCAACGGCCTCGCTTTCTCGCCCGACGAGAAGCTGCTCTATGTCGTGGCCTCGCGCGCCGAGCCGCATCGCACGATCGTCGCCTTCGACGTCCAGGACGGCGGCAAGAAGCTCGGCAAGAGCAGGGTTCTGATCGATGCCGGCCCGGGCGGCTCGCCCGACGGCTTCCGCGTCGACATCCACGGCAACCTGTGGTGCGGCTGGGGCATGGGCAGCGCCGAACTCGACGGCGTGCGCATCTTCAATAAGGACGGCAAGCCGATCGGCCACATCGACCTGCCGGAGCGCTGTGCCAACGTCTGCTTCGGCGGCCGCTACCGCAACCGGCTGTTCATGGCGGCGAGCCACTCGCTCTACGCCCTCTACGTCAACACCCAGGGCGTCGCCGGCGGCTGATTCCAGTCGTACGTCGGGCAGCAGAGCCATGTACACCGTCGAGTCGCGTTACGCCTGGCGGCGGCTGGTCGCGAGCACCGCGATCAGCACCCTGGGCGGGGTTGGAATGTGGAGCATCACCGTCGTGATGCCCGCCGTGCAGGCCGAGTTCGCGGTCACGCGCGCCGACGTCTCGTTCAGTTACACCACGACCATGATCGGCTTCGGCCTGGGCACCGTCGGCGCGGGCTATCTGATCGATCGGCTGGGCGCATTCTTGACGGTGATGCTT
>CAWUOG010000046.1:0-14275 GCA_963923875.1 uncultured Alphaproteobacteria bacterium | reverse complement strand
CATGTGATCGAACATGAAGGCGACCGAGTTGGTCTCGCCGAGGTTGCCGCCGAACTTGGAGAAGATCGAGCGAACCTCGCCGGCGGTGCGGTTGCGGTTGTTGGTCAGCGCCTCGACGATCACCGCCACACCACCCGGGCCGTAACCCTCGTAGCGGACCTCGTCGTAGGTGGCGTCGGCCTCGCCACCGGCGCCGCGCTTGATCGCCCGATCGATCGTGTCGCGGGTCATGTTGTTCTCGCGCGCCGCGATCACGGCCGCCCGCAGGCGTGGATTGGATGCCGGGTCAGCCGCCCCCAGCCGGGCCGCCGTGGTGATTTCCCGGATCAGCTTGGTGAAGACCTTCGCCTTGGCCGCGTCCTGGCGGCCCTTGCGATGCATGATGTTCTTGAATTGGGAATGGCCCGCCATCGCCCGACAACCAGATTGAGTGAAATGTTGGGGCGGCTATACCACTTCTCGTAGGTTTTGGGAGTGTTAGTGACGCCGCGTAGGCGTCGCGCACAAAAAAAGCGGGGGCCGAAGCCCCCGCTAAAAAACGTCGGAACCTAGATTCCGACGCCCCCTCTAACCTTGAAGACAGTTCGCCGGCACGGCGAAAAATCCTTTAACATCAAAAGGATGCCGAATTTTCCCCAGGCCGTCAATGACGGACTTCAAGGCACTTCTAATAGCTATAGAGGCCGCCTGTGGGATACAAGATGCTGGTTCCTAGCCGGCAGGCGGTAGGCGCCCCCCGATCCTGATCGGCCGGACGGCCCGGGCCAGCCCGGTCTTGTCGTCGGTCTCGACCAGCGCGGCACACAGAGTGCCTTCCCCTTCGGCCGGTGACAGCCGCTCGCCAGGCATTTTCTTGATGAAGCGCTGCACCGCGCCTTCCTTCTTCATGCCGATCACCGAGTCGTAGTCGCCACACATACCGACGTCGGTCTGATAGGCCGTCCCGCCGGGCAACACCCAGCTGTCGGCCGTCGGGATGTGACTGTGAGTACCCAGCACCGCCGACACCCGGCCGTCGCAGTGGTGGCCCATCGACTGCTTTTCGCTGGTCGCCTCGCCATGGACATCGACCAGGATGAAATTGGCGGTGCGTCCCAGCGAATACTTGGCGATCTCGGCATCGACGGTGCGGAACGGATCGTCGAGCGGCTCCATGAACAGCCGGCACATCACGTTCACCACCACGACCTTGTGGCCCTTGGCGGTCTCGAAGACGTTGGCGCCCCAGCCCGGAGTGCCGGGCGGAAAGTTCACCGGACGCAGAAGGCGCTTGTCCTGCGCGATGTACGGAATGATGTCGCGCTGGTCCCAGACATGATTGCCGGTGGTGATGCAGTCGACGCCCGCACTGTGCAGCTCGGCGCAGATCTTTGCGGTGATGCCGAAGCCCGCCGCCGCGTTCTCGCCGTTGACCACGACGAAATCGAGGCCGAGCTCCTGGCGCAGCCGCGGCACGTTTTTCGTCACCGCCTCACGCCCGGAACGCCCGACGATGTCGCCGCAGAACAAAACCTTCATGGGTCAGACAAAGGCGCAAGCGCGCTTGTCGGTCAACAGCCAATCCAGGCGCTCGTCGTCGGGACCGTGTGGCACCGGCTCGGGGAGCAGCTGCGCGTCGAACGCCACGCCCATCGCCGTCACATGCCTGCGCGCTCGCAAGGCCCGGAGAGTGCGATCGTAAAATCCGCCGCCATAACCCAGCCTGCAACCATCCTGGTCGCAAGCGAGCAGCGGCACGATCAGGGCCTCGGGCTCCAGCACCTCGCGCCTGGGCGTCGGATGCAGCGTGCCGAACACGCCCTGCTCGAGCGTGTCGCCCGGACGCCAGGCGCGAAAGATCAGCGGCTGGCCCTTGCCGACCACGACCGGCAGGCAAAGCTGGCAGCCTTCATTGAACAGCTCGATCATCAGCGGCCGAATGTCGAGTTCCTCGGCCATCGGCCAGAACCCCGAGACGACGGCCGGAGTCTCGAACGGATGTTCGTGGCGGAACGTCTCGAGCAGCCCCCGGGCCGCGCCCCGTCGCTCCTCCTCGCCGAGGCCCGCGCGCCAGGCGAGCATGGCCGCGCGCAGGGTGCGCTTGTCGTCGATCAGGCCAGTCATGGGAGATCAGCAGGCAGTAGCAAGGTGGGGCGGCTCCACGATAGGCCGTGGTTTCGTGAAACCTCCAAGGCCCGCATAAGCAGGTGGGCGCCGTGTAGCCAAGACCACGGTCAAGGCCAGGAACAGCTCCCAGGAGATCTTTATCGGCCCCGGGGTTTTAAGCGAACCTCGCACCGCGCAGAAATCCGCCCCACTGGGAATCTAGGGATTTGGGGCCGATTCCGCAATGTGTCCGTTTGCCTGGAGCGCGCCACGCTGTGGCGCTCATGGGCTCCCAAGGGAAGAGCGCCTCAGAGTGGCGCGCTCCCGGCAGAGATCTAAGCCGCCCCGCTTACCTTCCGCTGAATCTTGTCGACCCGGCTGGTGATCAGCTCCTCGAGCGCCGTGGCCAGGGTTTCCGCACTGTCGGTCGCGCTCGCCCGCGCGCTCTCGGCGGCGGAGGCGACGCCACGGGCCTCGCGGCTTTCATCGGCCAGCATGAGCGCCGCCAGCACCAGCAACTTGATCTCCGGCGTTCCGGGCGGCATCTGCTTGCGCAGTTCGACGATCTTCGCGTCGACATAGGCGGCAAGCTCCTGCACGCGCGCTTCCTCGCCTGCGCCACAGGCGAGGTCGAATGTCCGATTGGCAATCTGGATGGAAACCTGCGGCATTGTCCGCTTCTCCTGTTCTTGCGCCATTGTTTGGCGTTTGAGGGGAAGAAGACTGTACTCCGCTCTCTCTGTGAGAGAGAAGCGGCATTACTGGGGCAGTTGGTTCCGGGCCCCGGCATCAAGCCGTCAGGGCCAGGCCTTCAGTTCTGGTCGGCCGCGAGCAGCGAGCGGATATATTCCATGGCGCGTTCCAGGCGGCCCTCGACTTCCGTCGCCACCTTGCGCAGTTCGTCATGTTCCTTTTCGAGGCGGCTCAGTCGCCGCGCCAGATCCTCGGCGCGCGCCGTCTCGGCCCGCAAACGCTCGTCGACCATCGACTCCAGCCGGCTGAGTGCCGTGTCCACGCGATCTTTGGCCGTTGCCGCCTTGGACATGGTTCCCCCGCCGACGGTCTTCTCTTGGCCGCCCGGCTGCGCTTGCTCCATTTCCGAAGGATAAGTGGTGGGCCTGTGAGCGGTCAACATATTGACGATCCCGGCGCGGCAGGCCCGCAATATCTGGGCGGCTCGGGAGGTTTTGCGCATTGACGCGCTGATGGGTGGTCGGCATGTTGCCGCCGCTTCGACAAAACCACACGGCGCCCGCACGAAATGACTGATCAGACCGCCGCCCACCGCGACATGGCGAACGCCATCAGGGCTCTGGCCATGGACGCCGTGCAGCAGGCGGACTCTGGTCATCCCGGCATGCCGATGGGCATGGCCGACGTCGCCACCGTCCTCTTCACCAAGTTCCTGAAGTTCGATCCCAGTCAGCCCAACTGGCCCGATCGCGATCGCTTCATCCTGTCCGCCGGCCACGGCTCGATGCTGCTCTATTCGCTGCTGCATCTGACCGGCTATCCCGACATGACCCTCGACGAGCTGAAGCGTTTCCGCCAGCTCGGCAGCCGCACCGCCGGCCATCCCGAATACGGCCACGCCTCGGGCATCGAGACCACGACCGGACCGCTCGGCCAGGGCCTCGGCAACTCCGTGGGCTTCGCACTCGCCGAGCGCCTGCTGCGCCAGCGCTTCGGTGCGGATGTGGTCGATCACTTCACCTATGTGATCGCGGGCGACGGCTGCCTGATGGAAGGCGTCGGCCAGGAGGCGATCACGCTGGCCGGTCATCTCGGCCTCGGCCGCCTGATCGTGCTGTTCGACGACAACGGCATCTCGATCGACGGGCCGACATCGCTCTCGACCTCGGATGACCACAAGAAGCGCTTCGCTGCTGCCGGCTGGCACGTCCAGGCCGTCGACGGCCACGACCCCGAGGCGGTGACCCGGGCGATCCGCAAGGCGCGCAAGGTCGAGGACAAGCCCTCGATGATCGCCTGCAAGACCGTCATCGGTTTCGGCGCGCCGACCAAGGCCGGCACGGCTGCCACGCACGGCTCGCCGCTCGGCAAGGACGAGGTCGCCGGAGCCCGCGCCAAGCTCGGTTGGAACCATCCGCCGTTCGAGATCCCCGAAGCCGTCTTCAGCGCCTGGCGCAAGGTCGGCGGCAAGGGCAAATCGCAGCGCCGCAAGTGGGCCAAGCGGCACGCGGCCATGGCAGAGGCTGATCGCGCCGAATTCGACCGCCGTCTGGCCGGCACGATTCCGGCAACCGTCGGCGAGGCGCTCGCCGCCTTCAAGGCCAAGGTCGCGAACGAGAAGCCGTCATGGGCGACGCGCAAGTCGAGCCAGGAAGCGTTGGAAGTCATCAACCCGATCCTGCCGGATACGATCGGCGGCTCGGCCGACCTCACCGGCTCTAACAACACCAAGACCGCGACCATCAAGGGCGCGTCGGCGGCCGATGCCTCGGGCCGCTACATCTATTACGGCATCCGCGAGCACGCGATGGCTGCGGCGATGAACGGCATGGCGCTGCATGGCGGTGTCATTCCCTACGGCGGCACCTTCATGGTTTTCACCGACTACTGCCGGCCGTCGATCCGCCTCTCGGCGCTCATGGGACTGCGGGTCGTCTATGTGATGACCCACGACTCGATCGGTCTCGGCGAGGACGGCCCGACTCACCAGCCGGTCGAGCACCTGCCTGCGCTGCGCACCATTCCCAACCTGATGGTAATGCGCCCGGCCGACACGATCGAGACTGCGGAGTGCTGGCAGATCGCACTCGAATCGCAGAAGACGCCGAGCGTCATCGCGTTGACCCGCCAGAACCTGCCCACCGTGCGTGGCGTCTCGGACGAGAATCTTTGCAAGCGCGGCGCCTACATCCTGGCGGGCGAGGCTGCCGCGCCGATCCGGCTCATCGCTTCGGGTTCCGAGGTGCAGCTTGCCCTTGCGGCGCGCGACCTCCTGGCGAAAGACGGGCTCCAGTCGGCTGTTGTCTCGATGCCGTCGTGGGAGTTGTTTGGACAGCAGGATGGCGCCTACCAGCGCCAGGTCATGGGCGGCGACGGCACGATCCGTGTCGCCTGCGAGGCGGCAACCGGCTTCGGCTGGGAGCGGTGGCTCGGGGCAAAGGGAGCTTTTGTGGGCATGAAGGGCTTTGGCGCGTCGGCCAAGGCGTCTGACCTTTATAGACATTTCGGCATCACGGCCGAGGCGATCGCCGAGCAGGCGCGCCTGCTGGCCCGTTAACGGAGGGCAAAATGGCAGTTCGGGTTGCAATCAACGGGTTTGGCCGCATCGGCCGCAATGTGCTGCGCGCGATCATGGAATCGGGCCGCAAGGACATCGAAGTCGTGGCGATCAACGATCTCGGCCCGGTCGAGACCAATGCCCACCTGTTCCGCTTCGACAGTGTCCACGGGAAATTCAACGGCGAGGTGAAGGTCGCCGGCGACACGATCGACGTCGGCCGCGGCCCGATCAAGGTCACCGCCGAGCGCGATCCCTCCAAACTGCCGCACAAGGCGCTGGGCGTGGATGTCGCCCTCGAGTGCACCGGCATCTTCACCAGCAAAGACAAGGCCTCGGCGCACGTCACCGCCGGCGCCAGACGCGTGCTGGTCTCGGCGCCGGCTGACAACGCCGACCTCACGGTCGTCTACGGCGTCAATCACGACAAGCTGACCAAGGATCACGTCGTGGTCTCGAACGCCTCGTGCACCACCAACTGCCTGGCGCCGGTCGCCAAGGTGCTGAACGACGCCGTCGGCATCGACAAGGGTTTCATGACGACGATCCACGCCTACACCGGCGACCAGCCGACGCTCGACACGATGCACAAGGATCTCTATCGCGGCCGCGCCGCCGCTCTGTCGATGATCCCGACCTCGACCGGCGCCGCCAAGGCCGTCGGCCTCGTGCTGCCGGAACTCAACGGCAAGCTCGACGGCGTCGCGATCCGCGTGCCGACGCCCAACGTCTCGGTCGTCGACTTCAAGTTCGTCGCCAAGAAGAAGACCGACGCCGCCGAGATCAATAAGGCGATCAAGCTCGCCGCCGCCAACCAGCTCAAGGGCATCCTGGGCTGGACCGACGCGCCGAACGTCTCGATCGACTTCAACCACGACAGCCACTCGTCGACCTTCCACATGGACCAGACCAAGGTCATGGACGGCACGCTGGTGCGCGTCATGAGCTGGTACGACAACGAGTGGGGCTTCTCCAACCGCATGTCCGACACCGCGGTGGCGATGGGCAAGCTCGGCTGACCGCCGGCCTCCTCCCGAAACGAACAAGGGGCGGGCACACAGTGCTCGCCCCTTTTGATTTGGCGTATGCTGGACTGGATCCCGTGCAGTTTGGAGCCGTGATGGAAATCGTCCCGCAGCGTCTGACCAAGGAAGCTTTCTCGCCGTTCGGCGACGTGATCGACGTGCCGACCGCAGCCGGCCGCACATACTACGCCGACGCGCTGGGCAATCTCCGGCCGCAGGCCAGGGCCAGCCTGTCCATGTCGTATCGGGAGCCTACACCCGATCGCCCCCTCAAGTCCGAGATGCTCGAGCGGCATGAGTTCTCCTCGCAGACCTTCATCCCGGTCGATGTCGCCCGCTGGCTGATCGTCGTGGCGCCGCACGCCAGGGCCGGCGGCCCGGACTTGGCGGGCTTGAAGGCCTTCGTCGCCACCGGCGCCCAGGGCGTCACCTACAGGCCCAACACCTGGCACCACGGCCTGACCACGCTCGACCGGCCTGGCCGCTTCGCCGTCTTCATGTGGCTGGCCGGCACCCAGGACGAGGAGTTCGTTCCTGTCACACCCTTCACCATCCGCATCGCCTGATCCGGTGATCGAGGTTCGCGACTGGCGCACCACGGCGGCGGCGCTGAAGCAGGCACGCGCCGCCGGCACGGCACCGACGCTCGTGACACCGCTCGATGCCGCGGGATTCTATGGTGCGGGCTATCTCGGCGCGTTGCAGGAGCGTGCGCGCGAGGAATTTCCCGACGTGCCGTTCCGGCTGATCGTCGATTGCGGCGACGCGTCGGGTTACGCACTCGCCTGCCTGCGCGCCGGCGTGAAATTGATCTCGATGGACCCGCCCGACGACAAGGTCGCGGACATCGCCCGACAGATGGGCGCCGAACTGGTAAGGAGACCGACATGAGCTGGCAGCCGACACGCGATTTCCGGGGATACGGCGCCAATCCTCCAGATCCGAAATGGCCCAATGGCGCCCGGGTCGCCGTCAACTTCGTGATGAACTACGAAGAAGGATCAGAGCCGTCGATCCAGGACGGCGAAGGACACACCGAGACCGGCCTCACCGAAGCGACCAGCTCGTCGATGGGTCTGAAGGGTCGTGACCTCGCCGGAGAGGGCATGTTCGAATATGGCAGCAGGGTCGGCTTCTGGCGCCTGATGCGCGCGTTCCAGGAACGCGGCCTGCCCATGACGGTGTTCGGCTGCGCTCTCGCCTTCGAGCGCAACAAGGAGGCCGCCGACGCCGTGAAGGCATCCGGCTTCGACGTCTGCAGCCACGGCTGGCGCTGGATCAAACACTTCGACCTCAGCGAAGCCGAAGAGCGCGAGCACATCGCCAAGGCGGTGAAGTCCTTCCAGAAGACGGTCGGCCAGACGCCCGCCGGCTGGTATTGCCGCTATGGACCTTCGGTCAACACACGCCGCCTCGTGGTCGAGCATGGCGGCTTCACCTACGACAGCGACTACTACGGCGACGAACTGCCGTTCTGGCAGACCGTCGAGGGCAAGCCGCACCTCATCGTGCCCTACTCGCTCACCAACAACGACGGCAAGTACGCCACCACCATGAGCACGTCCGACCAGTGGTTCACCCTGGTGAAGGACGCCTTCGACGTGCTGTACAGTGAGGGCGCGCGGACTCCGAAGATGATGTCGGTCGGCATGCATATGCGCATCCTCGGACATCCCGGCCGTACCGCCGGCCTGTGGCGCCTGCTCGACTATCTGCAGAAGCAGCCCGGCGTCTGGATCACCCGCCGCCTCGACATCGCGCAGCATTGGGTGAAGACGCATCCATATCCCGGGAAAGGGTTGGGTGAATAGCCTGCTGGGGGCGCCCCCCAGCGTCAGACTTTGCCCGCCACGTGCCGCACCTTGCCGGGCGCGGCGATGTAGACCGCGACGGCGCAGACGATGCTGAGTGCCAGCCCGATCGCAAAGGCGATGTGGTAGGTGCCAGTCCTGTCGTACAGCACGCCGGTGACGAACGGCCCGATCGCGCCGCCGCCGATCAGTGACGTCATAAGCAGGCTGAAGATCGAGCCGAACGACTTGCCTTCGAAGATTTCCGCCACGATCGGCCCCATGATCGCGGTGAAGGCATAGCCCAGTCCGCCTTGCGACAGCACCATGAGGTAAAGCAGCGGCTGGCTCGGCGACGCGGCCATCGCCAGCAGCGCGGCATAGCAGATCGCGAAGCCGGCACAGCTCGCCGCCCACAGCGGCTCGCGGCCGTAGCGGTCCGACAATCCGCCCAGCAGGATCTGTCCGGGAATGCCGACCATCGCCACCAGGCCGAGCGACCACGCCGCGAGCATCGGCGAGAACCCGATCTCGACCAGGTACTTCGTCTGATGGACCTGGACGGCGTACCAGATATAGCCGCCGCAGAAGAAGCTGAGCGCCAGCCACCAGAACCGCGACGTGCGCACCGCGCGCTTCACCGTCCAGTTGATCGCGGCCCATTCGGCATCGACCACGCTCGATTTTCGTTGTGGGCCGCCGCCGGCGGCGTTCGCACGTTCGCCATCGGGCAGCAGGCCGAGGTCCTCCGGCCGCTTGGCGACGATCAGGTTGATCGGCACCAGCACCACCGCGGTCACGATGCCGAGCAGCAGGCAGGCATGGCGCCAGCCCTCGTGCAGGATGACCGTCTGCAACCAGGGCAGGATCAGCATCGAGCCGACGCCGACGCCCGAGAAGGCGATGCCGATGGCGAGCGCCCGACGGCGCACGAACCAGTTGGGCAGGAACTGCGAGTGAACCGAATAGGTCATGCAGTTGACGCCAATACCGACCAGCAGGCCGAGCGTGAGATAGAGCGTGAACGGCGAGGCAATCTGGGTCGCGCCCAGCAGTCCCGCCGTGGTGGTCAGCGCGCCGAACTCGATGATGAAGCGCGGGCCGCGCACGTCCATCACCTTGCCGATGATCGGGCTCACCACGGCCGAAACCATGAAGCCGAAAGAGAAGGCGCCGGCCGCCAGACCGCGTTCCCAGCCGAACTCCGAGATCATCGGCGGAAACATCAGCGAGAACGCCGTCCGCGCCGTGGCGCCGAGCGCCACGGTCACGAACGCCACCGCAATGATGACCCAGCCGAAGAAGAACGGCAGGCGGGCGGCCAGCGGGACGCGTTCGGAGGGCTGCATCGGCATGTTCCCTCGCCTAGCCCGGCGGCAAAAGCCAACCAATTCCGTTGCAGGTAATCGGGCCCCCGGCGCACGAAGCGTCAGGCGGAACTCGGCAAGCGCGAGAAGGTCACATATCCCCACCCGGGGCAGGGCTTGAACCGCCAGCCCGCCGCCGCTAAACCGGCCCCGAAAGGGAGGCCCGGCCTTGAAGATCACGCGCACCGTCAAGAAAATCCTCGACAACTACGAGAGCGACAATCCGGGCACGAAGGGCAACCTCGCTCGCATTCTGATGCACGGCCGTCTCGGCGGCTCGGGCAAGATGGTGATCCTCCCCGTCGACCAGGGCTTCGAGCATGGCCCGGCGCGCTCCTTTGCGCCGAACCCCGACGCCTACGATCCGCATTACCACTACCAGCTCGCGGTCGACGCCGGCCTCAATGCCTACGCGGCACCGCTCGGTCCTCTGGAAGCCGGCGCCGATTCCTTCGCGGGCGCCATCCCGACCATCCTCAAGGTCAACTCGGCCAACAGCCTGTCGACCAACAAGGACCAGGCCGTCACCGCTTCGGTCGAGGACGCGCTGCGGCTGGGCTGCTCGGCGATCGGCTTCACGATCTATCCGGGCTCGGAAGACCAGTACGAGATGATGGAAGAGATTCGCGAGATGTCGCTCGAGGCCAAGTCGGTCGGCCTCGCCGTCGTGATGTGGTCCTATCCGCGCGGCGGCAAGCTCGACAAGGCCGGCGAGACCGCGCTCGACGTCTGCGCCTACGCCGCCCATATGGCCGCCCTGCTCGGCGCCCACATCATCAAGGTGAAGCCGCCGACCAACGTGCTGTGGCAGCCGGAAGCCAAGGCCGCCTACGAGAAGGCCAAGGTCGATACCTCGACGCTCGCCGCGCGCATCAAGCATGTCATGCAGGCGACCTTCAACGGCCGCCGCATCGTGGTGTTCTCGGGCGGCGAGGCGAAGGACCTCGAGGGTCTGTTCACCGAGATCCGCGGCCTGCGCGACGGTGGCGCCAACGGCTCGATCATCGGCCGCAACACCTTCCAGCGTCCGCGCGCCGAGGCGCTCGACATGCTCGACAAGATCATCGGCATTTACCAAAACAAGATGTAGCGACGAACCGGGCGGCAGCCCGGCGCATCGCAGAGCCAATGAGGCGCCTTTCGGTTCACCGGAAGGCGCCTTTTTCTTGACGTGGTCCCGTTCGGTCGTTGCCCGGGAAGGCCGGCTGGTACCAGACTGGCGTGCGTGCCGGCGGATGCCCCCAAAGGCGTCGGATTGGACGTTCGATCAACAAGTCCGGACGACGCATCATTCGAGTCGGACCCGCTTATGCCTAGCTAACGCCTGACGGTCGTCCGGATACGATCGTTCCTATTGGAGGTTCGCGATGGCACGTTTGGCGACACTGGCGTATGGCGCGGTCTGCTACGCCTTCGGCTTGGCGGCAATCCTTTACGCCATTTGCTTCATTGGCGGCTATTCTCCGAGGTCCATCGATGCCGGAGGACCGGCAACCGGGCCGCTTGCCGCGGTTGTCATCAATCTCGCCCTGCTGGGAGTGTTCGCTGTCCAGCACAGCGTGATGGCGCGACCGGCCTTCAAGGCGGCCTGGACGACCGTTGTCCCGAAGGCCGTCGAGCGCAGCACCTACGTGCTGTTCTCAGCTCTGGCGCTGGGCCTGCTCTATTGGCAATGGCGGCCGATCGCAGGGACGCTGTGGAGCGTGAGCGGACCGGGCGCAATCGTGCTCATGTCCGTGTTCTGGATCGGCTGGGCCGTGCTGTTTCTCAGCACGTTCCTGATCAATCATTTCGACTTGTTCGGCCTGGCACAGGTGTGGGCCAACTGGCGCGGCGTCAGCCAATCGGCTCCGGAGTTTCGCACACCCTTCTTCTACCGGGCGGTGCGTCATCCGATCTATGTCGGCTTCATTCTCATCGTCTGGGGAACTCCGACCATGACCTGGGGCCACGCGCTCTTCGCTGCGGGGGCGACCGGATACATCCTGGTCGGCGCCTGGCTGGAGGAACGTGACCTCGTCTCGACCTTCGGCGACACCTATCGCAACTACCAGGCCCGCGTGTCGATGCTGATTCCGATGCCGCCGAAGCGCGGCTAGCGGGTAATGTCCGAAGGCTGAACCATATGGGGGTCGACCTGCGCGGTCGGCCTCCTCCTCGGAACGGCTTCTCGCCGGCAGCAGAGAGCAGACTGTCAGCGCGCGCAGAGCCGCTTGATGCCGGGCGCAAGGCGGGCTGCGAACTTGGCCGAGCCGGCGGGCGTGAAGTGCCCGTGATCGATAAAGTCCGCCGCCGTGAAGTCGGTGATCGGCACGTCGATGAAGGCGTCTCCAAGGGCCTGCGCTCTCTCCCGCATGATGCCATTGAGCCGCTCGAGCAGCGGCCAGACGTCGGCCGGAGGGATAAGACTCGTCCAGGGAACCTCCGACGAGGTCCGGTGCTTCTCGACGTTGATGAGCTGCGGCACCCAGATCGTGCGGATTCCCCGGCCGCGATTGATGGCAGAGATTGTCGTGAGGTTCCGCGCGTACAACGCTTCGAGCCGGAGATCGGGTGCGCCGCTGACCTTCCCTCTGGGGTCGGCGCCGTCGCGCCTCGGCGGGGCCCAGGCCATCGACAGCGGTGTGCCGGGCGCGGGCCGCACCGTATCGATCGCCATGGCCAGAAGCCGTGCGGAGATGGTGAAGGTGGGCGATACGGTGACGAAGGTGGTGCCGATGCGCCTTGCCTGCAGCAGGTCGACCTGGGCACGGAGGTGATACCCGGCATAGGCCGAATCCAGGTCATCATTGTGCGAGTTGCGCAGGTCGTTCCAGCCGACATAGTAGACGGCACACCGGGGCGTTACCCCGAACGCATCCATGTAGAACGCCGTCTGGATGATGTGCTCGACCGTCGTGTAGCCCAGCACGCCGTGATTGATGACCGCGAAGCTGTCACCGCCGAGCAGCCGCTCGAGCCGCGTCGTCCAGGTCTCGGCGTCAGTCACACCGAGATCGTAGGTCGTCGAGCCGCCGATCGCGGCCACCACGCTCTTTCCGGCGAGTTCTTCGCGGGAGTAGTCGCGGCCTCGGGTGCCGGCGGCACTGTGCGTAATCGTCAGGCCGTCATAGCCGCCCTTGAGCAACGGCACTGGCACCCCTTGCAGGAGTGGATGCCACTCGAAGCCGCCACCGGCGTAGAAATTGTCGGGCATCACCGACACGCCGGCCCCTGTGCGGGACAGCAACAGCGAACCGAGGCCAAGTCCGAAATCGACCATCGCCAGCCCGAGCACGATCGCGGCAACCCGCGGCCAGGCCGCGAGGACTGCAGCCAGCCCGGCCAGCGCGAACAGATAGAGGAAGTAATCCTTGCGCGGTGAGTACCAGTACAGTTCGCCGCAGAGGGCGAAGATGCCGGCGGTGATCAGCACGATGGCGGCGACGGCCGCCGCCGCCGCGACGACCAGCAGGCGCTCGGGGCGCCGCGGCTCGAGGCCACTCCAGCGCCGAAGAAACCGCTCGAATTTCATTGGCGGGCAAAATGGCAAAGATCACTACCCGCGTATAGAGGCGGGCACCGCCGCGAAGGTCCGATGGGAGTCCATCGCCGACAATTTGTCATGGACCGCGCGCGCACCCCGGTGATCGTGTGCAACGAACTGACAGCTCCTGCTGAACGAGTGATCGGGTCGCATCTGCGATCGGAGGAAGTCGACAGTGTTCAGGATGCCGAGCGCCAAGGCGCCCTGCTCGGAATTCCCCGCTCAGGCTCGATCTGCGATGACCGCGCACACCTTGGCTCGGCGCCGCGAAGGCCGGGTACGTCGGAGGAACCTGCGTCGCCCAGAACGGCCTCGGATTCTTTTGTATCCGCTGCTTCCGGTCCGTTCGACCGCCGGAGAATATTCAGCTGTGACTTCAATTGCTTAGCGGACGGAGCCCCGTGCTGCCGCTCGCCAGAGGCCCCGCCAGAACATCGCGTTCCGGATGCAAGAATACATTGGCTGCCGCGATCCTATGGGTAATATGCCGCCAAGGGGAGAACTCAACCTCATGCGTTTCCGTCTGATGGCTGCGTCGCTGGCGGCTTTCCTGTTCTGCATCGGCGCCTCGGCCCAAACGGCCGGGCCGACGTCCAATCCCATGGGCCAGCAACCGGATACCCAGTCGGGCCGCAGCACTTTGCCGGCCGTCATTCCCACGCCGATCAACACCTTCGCCGACGTCGCCGGCTGGTGGTGGGGCGAGGTCGACCTGACGACCAAGGTGAGCCTGATCGTCAGCGCCGACGGCCGCGTGAAGCTGCGCGGTCCCGCGAGCCTCGAGCAGGTCGCGACGATCAACCTGCAGCGCCTCGAAATCCTGTCGCCGTACACCGACCTTTATTGCAACCTTGTGAACGGCTTCCTGACCTGCCACGCCCGCTTCGGCCGTACCTACGCCGAGCTCAATCTGCGCAAGGCGCAGCAGTAGGGGCGCAAGAGTCGATCCATGGTGAAGCCCTTCCTGCTCGGTGCATGCGCCCTGCTCGCGATCTGCGGCACGGCAGCGACCGCCTTCGCCGATGGCAATTGCGGCACCGGCAGCACGCGCAGCTTCTGCTACGACGGCGTCCATCGGAAGATCGAAGTGCCTTACGACGGCGTGGTTCGCAAACTCGAGGTGCCTTACGACGGCGTGCACCGCAAGCTGGCGGACGTGCCCTACGATGGCGTTCATCGGAAGATGGAAGTCGCCTACGACGGCGTGCACCGCAAGCTGCAGGACGTTCCGT
>CAWUOG010000045.1:0-14374 GCA_963923875.1 uncultured Alphaproteobacteria bacterium | reverse complement strand
CGCGGCGGCCCCTCCCATGTACTCGACGAACTTGGCGGCCGCCGGCGCCGGCGGCAGCGCATGCAGGGTCGCGGGGTTACCGTCGTACCAGGAGAGATAGCGCTGGTAGACCGCCTTCACGTTGTGGCTGACCGTGCCGTAATAGCCGCGCACGCTCCAACGGCCGGCGAGGTCGGGCGGCAAATCGACCACCTCGGCGATCTCGGCCGGCCGCCAGCCCTGGTTCATGTAGCGCAGGGTCTGGTCGTGGATGTGCTTGTAGAGGTCGCGCTGCGCCTCGAGATAGTCGACGATCGCCTCCCTGCCCCACACCGGCCAGTGATGCTGGCCGATCAGGATGTCGGTCTTGGGCCCGTAGAAGGCGATCGCGTCGGCGATGTAGTTCGACCAGATGCGCGGATCGCGCGCGACGGCACCGCGCAACGGGATGAAGTTGTGCAGCAGCGGACAGGCGTTCTCCGCCATGTTGAGCACGCCGAGGTCGGGATAGAACATGTGCATCTCGGCCGGCGCCTCGGTCTCCGGCGCGAGCTGGAACACGATCTTCACGCCGTCGATCGTGTGTTCCTCGACCGGCTGCACGATGAGCTGCGTCGGCTCGATCAGGCCCGGCGTGCCGCGCGCCACGGACTTGCCGAGGCCGGCATCGACCTGGCCCCGCGGCCCGCGCGGCAGCAATGGCCCGAACTGGAACTGGGCGCGGCGCACCATCGGCGGTCCGGCCAGGACATTCTCGCCCGAGATCGCCTGCATGAAGCCGTCCGGCGCGATCACCTTCACCTTGCCGGCGCGCACATCGGCTTCGTCGATCACGCCGCGCACGCCGCCATAATGATCGATATGGCTGTGCGTGTAGATGACCGCGACGACCGGCTTCTTCGGCCGGTGCGCGTAGTAATGCTCCAGCGCCGCCCGAGCGACCTCGGCCGTGGTGAGCGGATCGATCAGGATCAGGCCGGACTTGCCCTCGATCACGGTCAGGTTGGCGATGTCGAAGCCGCGCAGCTGGTAGAGGCCGTCGGTCACCTTGAACAGGCCGTTGGCGAGATTGAGCCGGGCGATGCGCCACAGGCTCGGGTTCACCGTGGCCGGCGCCAGTTCGCCGTCGATGAAGGCGTACTCGCCGAGGTTCCACAGCACCGTGCCGGAGGCACTCGTCACCGCGCCGCCGGGCACCGGAGCGATCAGGCCGCGCCGGGCCGCCTCGAAATCGCGCGTGTCGTCGAAGGGCAGCTTCGCCGCCATCGCCGCGTTGGCACTGCGGGTCGCGGGCTCGGCGTCACGCGCGGCATCGAGATGCGACGCCGGCACCGGAACGGAAGAACCAATGGCCATGACTTCACTCCGAACTGCAGACGCTGAACTGTCGGGAGGCGCGGCTCGTCACGCAAGCACGCCCTTGCGCGACACAGTGCCTTTATTTGCAGTCGCGAGTTGCACCTTGATGCGGGGTCGAAGGTCAGCCCTCGACCTTGATGCCGTTGTCCTTGACCACCTTGGTCCAGCGCACCGTCTCGAACTTCAGCTTCTCGAGATAGGCTTCCGGCGTGCTGCCGGTCATGAAGAAGCCGAGGTCGCTGTACTTCTTGACGACCGCCGGGTCCTTGATGGCTTCCTGCACCAGGACATTGAGCCTGTCGATGATCGGCCGCGGCACGCCTGCCGGCGCGACCAGGCCGTAGAACACCGCGCTCTCCATGTCCTTCATGCCGAGCTCGCCGACCGTCGGCACGGTCGGGCAGATCGACGAACGCTCCGGCGAAGCAACGCAGATTCCCTTCAAGCGCCCGGCAGCGACATGATTGCCGGTCGGCAACACGACGTCGATGATTATCGGCACATGCCCCGCCAGCACGTCGCGCAAGGTATCGGCGACGCCCTTGTAGGCGACGTTCTCCATTTTCATGTTTAGGCGCGCGCGCAGGAGCTCGGCCCACAGATGCGGCTGGTTTCCGACGCCTGAGGTGCCGTAGCGTACGGTCTGCTGCTGCTCGGCGAGCCACTTGACCAGTTCCGTCAGGGTGTTGGCGGGCACCGACGGATGCACCGCGACGATGTCGGGGATATCGGCCACGGTCGAGATCGGCTGGAAGTCCTTCAGCGGATCGTAGGGCTGCTTGAGACCGAGCGCGGCGTTGGTCGCGAGCGTCGTGGTGCCGAGCAGCAGCGTGTGACCGTCCGGCTTGGACTTGGCGACCAGTTCCATGCCGATGATCGTGTTGCCGCCGCCCCTGTTCTCGACGATCACCTGCTGACCGAGCAGCGCCGTCAGCTTCTCCGCCAGAACGCGCCCCGCCGTATCGGTAGCGCCGCCCGGAATGTACGGCACCACGATCTTGATCGGCTGGCTGGGCCAGGACTGCGCCCGCACGGCCGACGCAGCGACGATCGAAAAGCCGGCGACACCCGACAGCACGCCACGACGTTTGAGCATATTGGTCCTCCCGGTTTGGGAGGACTCTTACTCCGCGGGTTTGAGCGCCGCCATAGCGGCTCCTCGCTCGCTGGGCAGAAATGAAATCACCAGCGTGGTGATGGCGGCAACGCCGGCCAGCACCATGAGCAGCGTCGGGAAGCCCGCTTCCTTGACCGAAGGACCGATGCCCGCGGTGACCAGCGAGCTGACGCCGAAGCCGATCGCCAGACGCATGCCGGTGACCCGGCTACGCATGCGATCGTCGATGTACCGGACGATCATGGCATCGGTGAAGGGAATGGCGCCGAACACGAAGACCATGAACAGGGTGGTCACGACCAGCAGCGCCCAGCCGTTGACCTGCGAGGCGAGCAGGAAGAGCGGCACCTGGGCGACCAGGATCGGCAGATAGATGTTCTTGAGCGGATAGCGATCGATCAGCGCGCCGACCACCAGCTGCATCAGCGAGGCGACCGAGAAGATCACCAGTAGTGCCACGCTCAGCATCCACGGATTGGCCGCCAACTCGGCGATCCGCGCTTTCAGCATCTCGCCGTTGCCGTTGGTGGTGAAGTTGAAGACGATCGACCCGGTGACCGCCGCGCAGGTCATGATGAAGAAGACCCGCGCCATGACATTGGGCGGCAGGTCGAGCGTCTTGGCCTTGCGCTTGGCCGGCGCCTCTTCTTCCTTCGGCACGTACGTGACGAACAGCACCGCCGCGACCAGGCAGACCACGCCGGGGACGATATAGGCCGTCTGCCAGCCGAAGCGCGTCGCGAGCAGTACGGACAGGCTGGCGCCGATCGCGATGCCCAGGTTCCCGACCAGGCCGTTGACGCCGATCACGAAGCCAGGCTTGTCGGCCTTCTGCACCAGCATCGGGATCCCGACCGGGTGATAGATCGAGGCGAAGGCGCCCATCACGGTGAGCGCCGCACCGATCTGCCACTTGTTTTGGCAAAGCGCGATCAGCAGGCAGGACACGCCCATGCCGGCAAAAAACACGATCATCATCACGCGGCGGCCCCACTGATCGCCGAGCTTGCCGGAGACAATCGAGCCCGCGCCGAACATGAAAGAAGCGCCGAACGCGTAGGGCGTCAGTTCCTTCCAGTCGGCGCCCCACACGCCCGCAATCACGCTCACCGTGTAGAGGAAGATCGCGATCACCCAGTGATCCATCGCATGGCCGAGATTGAGCAGAAGTGACGTCGGGCTGCTGAGTTTCATGGCTGTAGAATAAGTGGGACGGCTTTGGCGGTCTTGCGCTAAAGTGCCATTCTATGTCGCAAAACAGACAGCGCGTTCGCAAGCCTGGAAAACCCGGCCGCTCGACCGATCCGGCAGACTACCAAAGCGTGCCTCGGGCGATCGCGGCCATGCCCAAGGATTTCGGCGCGGGCTTCGAGATCGCGCCACACAGCCATGAGCGGGCACAGCTGATCTATGCCACAGCCGGCACGATGCGTGTCTCGACCGACGACGGCGTCTGGGTCGTGCCGCCGCAGCGCGCGCTGTGGATGCCACCGGGCATCCGCCACAGCATCGTGATGTCGGGCGACGTCACCATGCGCACGCTTTACCTGCGCGACGACGCAGCGGCGCACATGCCAACGACTTGTCATGTGCTGCCTGTCTCGGCGCTGCTGCGGGAACTGATCATTCGGGCCACCGAGCTGCCGCTGCGATACGACGAGCAGGGTCCGGCTGGGCACGTCGTGGCATTGCTGCTGGTCGAACTCTACGAAGCCGACACCCTTCCGCTGCAACTCCCGATGCCCGGCGACAAGCGCCTGCGTCAGATCTGCGAGAGCCTGCTCGCCGCGCCGGGCGACCCACGTACGCTCGAACAATGGGCATCGTCCGCCAACGCAAGCGCCCGCACTCTCGCCCGCCTGTTCGTGGCCGAAACCGGCCTGACATTCGGCGCCTGGCGACAGCAGGCCCGCGTACTGGAAGCAATGGGCCGCCTGGGCAGCGGCGCCCCGGTGACCGAGGTGGCTCTCGATCTCGGCTATGAAAGTGTCAGCGCTTTCAGCGCCATGTTCCGGCGTGCGGCGGGAACGTCGCCCCGTCGGTACCAGCAACGGCCGCAGTTGGACTGACATATCCCCGAAACATGTGGGGATTTATGAGATATTCCAAGCAATTAAAGGGTAGATGGCTTGACGGAGGGGACTCGAATATACCCAATGCGGGTCCCTTTTGGGGTACCATGAACCGTTATTCAGCGAAGATCGGCCGCGGCTGGGTCGCCGCCTCTGGAGTTCAGTTTTGAAGCCGACTGACATCAAGAATCCGGACTATTTCCACAAAGTCGTCGACTGCCAGTGGGCGTGCCCCGCGCATACCCCGGTTCCCGAATACATCCGGCTGATCGCGCATGGGCGTTACTCCGACGCCTATATGATCAATTGGAAGTCGAACGTCTTCCCGGGGATCCTCGGCCGGACCTGCGATCGTCCCTGCGAGCCGGCCTGCCGCCGCTCCCGGGTCGAGGACGAGACGCTCGTGAAAGGCAAGAAGGAGCCGGTCGCGATCTGCCGCCTCAAGCGCGTCGCCGCGGACTACAAGGACGAAGACATCAAGACGCGCATGCCGAAGGCGCCGAAGAAGAACGGCAAGCGGGTAGCCTGCGTCGGCGGAGGGCCCGCGTCGCTGACCGTGGCGCGCGATCTCGCCGTGCTCGGCTACGAGATCGTGATCTACGATCAGGATCCCAAGCTCGGCGGCTTCATTCGCACCCAGATCCCGCACTTCCGGCTGCCTGAATCGGTTATCGACGAGGAAGTCGGCTTCATCACGGGAATCGGCAATATCGAGTTCCGGCACGAGAAGGTCGACTCGATGAAGGCCGTACTGGCCGAAGGTTACGACGCGGTGTTCGTGGGCTCCGGCGCGCCGCGCGGCCGCGACCTCGACGTGCCTGGCCGCAAGGAGGCCGCAGCCAACATCCATATCGGTCTCGACTGGCTCTCCTCGGTCTCGTTCGGTCACACCACCAAGGTCGGCAAGCGGGTGATCGTGCTGGGCGGCGGCAACACCGCGATGGATTGCTGCCGTACTGCCCGCCGCCTCGGCGGCGAGAGCGTGAAGGTCATCGTCCGCTCCGGATTCGACGAAATGAAGGCGTCTCCCTGGGAGAAGGAAGACGCGATGGGCGAGGACATTCCCATCCTCAACATGCTCGTGCCGAAGGAAGTCCGCCACGAGGGCGGCAAGATCAAAGGCGTGCTGTTCGAGGAAGTCGTCGCCAAGTACGACGACAAAGGCCGCCGCTCGCTGGTGGCATCGGGCAAGCCCGACCAGTTCCATGAATGCGACGATGTTCTGGTCGCGATCGGCCAGGAGAACGCGTTCCCCTGGATCGAGAAGGAATCAGGCATCGAGTTCGACAAGTGGGGCCTACCCAAGCTCGGCGAGACCACCCTGCAGAGCACGAACAAGAAGGTGTTCTTCGGCGGCGACGCCGCGTTCGGGCCCAAGAACATCATCTGGGCGGCCGCGCACGGCCACGACGCGGCGATCTCGATCCACAAGATGCTGTCGGGCGAAAATGTCGAGGAACGCCCGGCCCCGGGCGTCAACATCGTCAGCCAGAAGATGGGCATCCACGAGTGGAGCTACGACAACGCGCCGACCATCGACCACCGCTTCAAGGTGCCCCACCGCAAGAAGGAAGAGGCGCTGAAGGACATCATGGCCGAGGTCGAGCTGGGCTTTACTCCCGAGCTCGCCTTCAAGGAGGCCGAGCGCTGCCTGAACTGCGACGTCCAGACGGTCTTCACGGGTACGCTCTGCATCGAATGCGACGCCTGCGTCGACATCTGCCCGATGGACTGCATCACCTTCACCGAGAACGGCGAAGAGAAGGATCTGCGCCTGCGCCTGATGGCGCCAGCGATGAATCCGACTCAGGACCTCTATGTCGGCAACGACCTCAAGACCGGCCGCATCATGGTCAAGGACGAGGACGTCTGCCTGCACTGCGGGCTGTGCGCCGAGCGGTGCCCGACTGGCGCGTGGGACATGCGCAAGTACTACATGGAAATGACTCACGCGGAGCACGCATGCCGCAAGCAATAGCTGCCGTTAACGATTTCGTCGTCAAGTTCGCCAACGTCAACGGCTCCGGGTCGGCGTCGGCCAACGAACTGTTCGCACGATCGATCCTGCGCATGGGCGTGCCAGTCAGCCCGCGCAACATCTTCCCGTCGAACATCCAGGGCCTGCCGACCTGGTACGAAGTTCGCGTCACCGAGAAGGGCTATCTCGGACGCCGCGGCGGCGTCGACATGATGGTCGCGATGAACCCGCAGACCTGGGCCGAGGACGTCAAGGAGATCACGCCCGGCGGATATTTGTTCTACGATTCGACCAAGCCGATGCCGTCGTCGGCTTTTCGCGACGACATCAATATCATCGGCGCGCCGCTGACGGCGATCTGCAACGCCACCTATACCGACGCCCGCCAGCGCCAGCTCTTCAAGAACATCATCTATCTTGGTGTGCTCTCGATCCTTCTCGACATCGACGAGAACGCGATCAAGCAGCTGTTCGGCGAGCAGTATAAGGGCAAGGAAAAGCTCATCGACTCCAACGTCAAGGCGCTGGGACTGGGGCGCGACTATGCGACCCAGCATCTCGACGCCAAGGCCTGCAAGCTCAAGGTGCGCAAGGCCGACAACGTCGGCGACCGCATTTTCGTCGAAGGCAACAATGCCGCCGCGCTCGGCGCCGTCTATGGCGGCGCCACCGTGTGCGCCTGGTACCCGATCACGCCCTCTTCCTCGCTCGCCGAGGCGTTCCAGTCGCATTGCAAGCGGCTGCGCCACGACAAGGAGACCGGCAAGGCCAAGTACGCCATCGTGCAGGCCGAGGATGAACTCGCCTCGATCGGCATGGTGATCGGTGCCGCCTGGAACGGCGCCCGCGCCTTCACGAGCACGTCGGGCCCGGGCATTTCGCTGATGACCGAGTTCATCGGGCTGGCCTCGTTTGCCGAGGTGCCGGCGGTGCTCGTCAACGTGCAGCGCGGCGGGCCATCGACCGGCATGCCGACGCGCACGCAGCAGTCGGACCTGCTTTCCTGCGCCTATGCCTCCAACGGTGACACCAAGCATGTGCTGCTGTTTCCCGAGGACCCGGCGGAGTGCTTCGAATTCACCGCCGAGGCGCTCGACCTCGCGGATCGCCTGCAGACGCCGGTGTTCGTCATGACCGATCTCGACATCGGCATGAACCATCGCCTGTGCAAGCCGTTCAAGTGGGACGACCGTCGCGAGCTCGACCGCGGCAAGGTGATGACCGCCGAAGAACTCGAGGCCGGCAAGACTTTCGGCCGCTACCTCGACGTCGACGGCGACGGCATCCCGTTCCGCACCTATCCCGGCACGCACCCGACCAAGGGCAGCTACTTTACCCGCGGCACCACCAAGGACGAGTACGCCCGGTACTCGGAAGAGGGCCCGGTCTATGTGCGCAATATGGAGCGGCTGCAGAAGAAGTTCGTGACGGCGGCCAAGATCGCACCGCAGCCACTGCGCTATTCCTCGCCGACACCGACCAAGTACGGCGTGATCTATTTCGGCTCCACCAGCCCGGCCATGGTCGAGGCGCTGGATCACCTCGAGCAGGCCGGCAACCACGTCAACGCGCTGCGCGTGCGGTCCTTCCCGTTTTCGACCGCGGTCGAGGATTTCATTCACGAGCACGACAAGGTGTTCATCGTCGAGCAGAACCGCGACGCCCAGCTGCGCACCATGCTGATGGCCGACTTCACGCTCGATGCCCGAAAGCTCATCCCCGTGCTGCACTATGACGGCACGCCGATCACCGCGCGCTTCATCGCGTCCGACATCGCCAAAAAGCTCGCTCGCCTCAAGGTCGTCCCGTTCGAGAAGGCCGCGTCATGACCTACATCGCCAAGCCCAAGCTCCATCACCCGTCGCTGGTCAAGAACAAGGCCGGCTACACCCGCCGCGACTACGAGGGCGCGGTCTCAACGTTGTGCGCCGGCTGCGGCCACGATTCGATCAGTGCCGCGATTATCCAGGCCTGCTACGAGCTCGACATCCTGCCGCACCAGGTCGCCAAGCTTTCCGGCATCGGCTGCTCGTCGAAGTCGCCGACCTACTTCGTGGGGGCCAGCCACGGCTTCAACACCGTGCACGGCCGCATGCCGTCGGTCCTGACCGGCGCCAACCTCGCCAACAAGGACCTGATCTACATGGGCGTGTCCGGTGACGGCGACTCCGCCTCGATCGGTCTCGGCCAGTTCGCGCACATCATGCGCCGCGGCGTAAACATGACCTACATCGTCATGAACAACGGCGTGTACGGCCTGACCAAAGGCCAGTTCTCGGCAACCGCCGACAAGGGCTCGATCAGCAAGAAGGGCGTCGCCAACTCCGACGAGGCGATCGACATGGTATCCCTTGCCATTCTGATGGGCGCGACTTTCGTCGGCCGCTCCTTCTCGGGCGACAAGCACCAACTGGTCCCGCTGATCAAGGCCGCGATGGCGCACAAGGGTGCCGCCTTCCTCGACGTGGTGAGCCCCTGCGTGGCGTTCAACAACCATGCCGGCTCGACCAAGAGCTACGAGTACGTGCGCGAGCACAATGAGGCCCTGAACCGGCTCGACTTCATCGAGGGCCGTGACGAGATCACGACGCAGTACGAGCCCGGCACGGCAACCACCGTGCAGCAGCACGACGGTTCGCTGCTCCGCCTGCGCAAGCTCGGCGAGGAGTACGATCCTTCCGACAAGGTGGGCGCCATGAAGCGCGTGCAGGAAGGCCTCGCCGCCGGCGAGGTGGTGACGGGTCTGCTTTACCTCGACCCGACGCCCAAGGACCTGCACCACCACCTCAACACAGTCGACGTGCCGCTCAACCGGTTGCAGACCGCTGACCTCTGCCCGGGCTCCGCCACGCTCGACCGCATCAACGCCAGCCTGCGCTGAAAAAGTCGTTTCTCGCCCTGCTGGGCGCGATCGCGGGCGCCCTCACCGGTGCGCCCGTACTGGCGATCGCGCTCGCGACGCTGATGTCGCGGATCTACGGCACCTTCGAGGGCGCCGCCGCCATGGCCGGCATGTCCCTGGGCGCTGTCGGCGGCATCGCGGTCGGCGCCGTAGTCGGTCTATGGCTGGTCCTGCGCCGCGGCGGCGAGCATGCACTCGTCGCCGTACTCGGACTGTGGGGCGCGGCGGTGCTTGCCATCGTGGCCTTCGGCGTCATTGCTTTCGACTGAAGGCGCCGGACTCAGACCGGCACTTCCACCAGCTTTCCGACCTTGCCCGGCTCGCGCTGAAGTTCGAGCGTCCGGTCGTGCCATTTCCGGAGAGCCCGGGAATGGCCGATTGAAACGATGGTGGCGCCCGGGAGCTGGCGCTTCAATTGGGCGTACATCTCCTCTGCCGCCGATTCGTCCAGGGAGGCCGTAGCCTCGTCCAGGAACAGCCAGTCGGGCTTGAAGATCAACGCACGAGCAATCGCCAGTCGCTGCTGCTCGCCTCCCGACAGCACGTAACTCCAGTGCGATTCCTCGTCGAGTCGGTCGGCAAGATGGCCGAGCCGGGCTGAACCCAGCGCCGCCTTGATGTCCTCGTCGGACGCCGTCGACTGTTCGTCGGGGTATTTCACGGCGTCTCGCAGGGTGCCGATTGGAATGTAAGGCTTCTGGGGCAGGAACAGCACCCGCGCCCCGGCCGGGACATGGACATGCCCCCGCCCGAACGGCCATATGCCCGCCAACGCGCGGAACAACGTGCTCTTGCCGGTGCCGCTGGCGCCCCACACAAGGGTCGAACGGCCCGGCGGCAACTCGAGCTTCACGTTCTCCAGCAACGCCTGGCCATTGGGCAGCGCGAGCGTCAGGTCGTCGGCCCCGACGTCGCTGCGTCCGGGCTGCGGAGTGACTTCGATGCTCGTCGGGTGCTTGTGCTCCGTCGCGGCCTGCAAGCCTTTCAGACGATCCATGACCGCGCGCAGTTCGGCCAGCGAGGTGTAGTTGTCGACGAAGAACGACAATGCGCTCTGGACCTGGCCGAACGCAGATGCGGTCTGCATCATCACGCCGAGCGTGATGGCGCCGGCGAAGTAGCGCGGCGCGGTGACGAGGAACGGGAAGATGATCGCCAGCTGGGCGTAGCTGCTCTGATAGAAGGCGAGTTGCGCCTGCGTGAGCAGCACGCGCCATCCGTTGTTGAAGACGTCGATGAACCGCGCATTCAGCGAATCGGCCTCGCGTTGCTCGCCGTTGTAGAGCGCGATTCCTTCGGCGTTTTCGCGTACGCGGACCAGCGAAAAGCGGAAGTTCGCCTCGTAGCGCTGGCGCTGGAAGTTGAGTGGAATCAGGCGGCGGCCGACCAGATTGGCGAGCACGGTGCCGATGACCGCGTACGCCAGGCAGGCCCAGGCCATGTAGCCCGGGATGGTCACGTCGAGCCCGATCGACGCCAGCGACAGCGGGCCCGAGAGCTCCCAGAGAATCAGGAAGAAGGACAGCAGAAGGCCGACGGCGCTCAGCAGGCCGAGGAACAGGGTCATGGTGTACTGGCCGAGCTGGTTGAGGTCCTCGGCGATGCGCTGGTCGACGTTGTCGACACTGCGTTGCAGCTCGATCCGGTAGTAGCCGCGGCCATCCAGCCAATGCGACAGGTACTGCCTGGTCAACCAGCGGCGCCAGCGAAGCCGCAGGTAGGGGCTGACGATGGCGCGTGCGATCCCGATGACGATGAAGAGCGCGGCAAGCCATGAAAAGGTGATGATTTCCTGCCAGAAGACCGCCTGGTCCTTGTTCTGCAGGGCATCGTAAAAGCGCCGGTTCCAGTTGTTGAACAGCACTTCGAGGCCGACACCGCTGAAGGTCAGCGCGATCGCACCGAGCAGCAGGGGAATGGCGAACTTCCAGTCTTCCGACTTGAAGTACGGAACGACCAGGCTCCACCAATCGCCGACGAACGAACCAACTCTTTTCATGCGGGCACCCTTTCGGCCCGCACCCTACTACAGTCGGCTCGGCAGCCAGAGCGCGATGATCGGAAAGGCAATCAGGATAATCAGCCGCAGGATGTCAGTCGCGATGAACGGCAGGACGCCCTTGAAGATCGACGAAAACGTCACGTCCTGTACCACGCTCTTGATGACGAACACGTTCATGCCGACCGGCGGATGGATCAGGCCGAGTTCGACCGTCATGACGATAATGACGCCGAACCAGATCGGGTCGAAGCCGAGCTGGGTAACCACCGGGAAGATGATCGGCACTGTCAGAATGATCATCGCCATGGCATCCATCAGGCAGCCCAGGATCAGGTACATCACCATGATGATCGCCAATACCCCGTAGGGGCCGATACCGAGCCCGGTCAGGAACTCGGTTACCTTTTGCGGCACCTGCGTGATGGTGAGGAAATAGCCGAATAGCAGCGCGCCAATCAGCACCGTGAATACCGCCGCGGCCGTGCGCGTGGCCTGCAGCAGCGAGGCGCGGATTGCCTTGCCGTCGAGGCGGCCGCGCAGCACCCCCAACAGGAAGGCCCCCGAGGCACCAACGCCGCCCGCCTCGGTGGGCGTGAAAACGCCGCCGTAGAGGCCGCCGATCACCAGCACGAACAGCAGCATCGGCGCCCAGACGTCCTTGAGACCGGCCACCCGATCCTGCCATGACGCCTTCGGAACGGTCGGCAGCAGATCGGGCTTCACACGACAGATGATGGCAATGGTGATCATGTACATCGCCATGGCGAGCAGTCCGGGCAGAATGCCCGCCTGGAACAGCTTGCCGATGTCCTGCTGCGTGATCAGCCCGTAGACCGCCAGCACGGTCGAGGGCGGCAGCATCGCGCCCAGCGTGCCGCCGGCCGCGATCACGCCGGTCGAGAAGCTCTGCGGATAGCCGTAGCGGCGCATCTCGGGATAGGCCACGGTCGAGAAGGTCGCCGCCGTCGCGACCGAGGAACCGGAGATCGCGGCAAAGGCGCCGCACGAGACGACGGTGGCGAGCCCCAGCCCGCCCTTGCGGTGGCCAACGAACGTATTGGCAGCACGGAACAGTTCTCGGCTCACGCCCGAGGCCGAGACGAAGGCTCCCATCAGCAGGAACATCGGTATGACGCCGAACTGGTAACTGGTGACGGTGCGCATAGAGGTCTGACCGACCAGCTTCAGCGCCGGCGCGCCGCCCGTCAGGTAGGCATAGCCCGCGACGCCGACGAGGCCCATCGCCATGCCGACAGGCACACGCAGCAGCATCAGCACGAACAAGGCAATGAAGCCCACGAGGGCGATGGTATCGGGGCTCACGCCTTCTCCGCGTCGTGGATGTCCTCGGGGTGAAAGACCAGCCGATAGGTGCGGATGGCGATCAGCACGACAGCGCAGACGTCGCCGGCCCAGGCAACGGCGAAGAACGGCCAGGTCGGCAATCCGAGATCGTAGGTCAGCACGTGGTCGCGCCAGGTCGAGGCGACCTTGTCGAACAGCGTGTACGTCTGGACAGTGACGACGAACAGCAGCACGAGTGTCGCGAACACGTCGATCCCCCGCTTCCAGCGCGGACCGACCTGAGCCCAAACCAGGTCGACGGTGATGTGCGTACCGCGATAGGAAGTGGCGGCGATCCCCCAGAAGATCAGAATGCCGAGCAGCATGCTGCCGAAGTCGTAGGCGTCCGGAATCTGCACGGCGAAGAACCGCCGCAACAGCACCGAAATGAAGATGTCGGCCGCCACCAGCCCCACGAACACGGCGGCAATCGCCTCGATCGTGTCGATGATGCGGTCCATGACGCTACGCTTCACGCGCCTCTCCCGGAGGCCGAAGGATCAGAGGCCGGCGTTGTTCTTGGCCAGCGACTCCTGGAACTCCTTGTAGAGCGCATCGGCATTGCCGCCACCCTTTGTCACCGCGTCGGCCCACTGCTTCTGCAGCGGCTGCGTCGCCGTCTTCCACGCCGTCACCTGATCCGGCGTCAGCGTGTAGACCTCGTGACCCGCCGCCGCTTTCATCTTGTCGCGGCCGGCCGCCTCGAACTTGTTCCATGGCGACGAGACCTTCACCGCCCACTCGGTGGTGCAGTGGTCGTCGATCACCTTCTTCTGGGCGGGCGACATGGCATCGTACTTGGCCTTGTTCATCGAATAGGTGAACACGGTCGAATAGAGCGGCACGTCCATGTGATACTTGGTGACCTTGTCGAGGCCGAACAGGAACATCGAGCCCCACGGGAAGAAGATCGCGTCGGCGACGCCGCGCTCGATCACGTCGCGCGCCTCGGGCGCCGAGGCCTGCACATTGGTGCCGCCCAGCATGGTCACCATCTGGCCGATCGTGCTCTGCGCCGGACGGATCTTCATGCCCTTGATATCCTCCGGCGCCACGACCTTCTTCTTGCCGTGATAGGCGCCGGGATCGTGAATGAAGGCGAAGCAGAAATGCGTGTCCTTCATCTCCTGGGCCGCGTGCTTGCGATACCACTGGTCGAGTGCCGCGGTACCCTTGTCGGCATCGGCGAAAGTGAAGGGCAGCTGGCCCACGGCGATCACCGGAAAACGGCCGGGCTGGTAGCCCGGGTTCACATAGGTCACGTCGGCAATGCCATCGCGTGCCATGTCGTAGTGGTCGAATGCCTTGCCGAGCTGTTCGGACGGAAAGATGGCGCTCTTTATCGTGCCGTTCGAAGCCTTCGTGATCGAGTCCGCCCACTCCTTGGAAGCCGGCACCAGCGGATGCGCCGGCGGAAGCCAGATCGAGATTTTCAGGTCAACGGGCTTGTCCTGCGCCGGAGCCTGCACGCCGAACAGGCCCACAGCCAATCCCAGCACGGACGCAGTCAGTCCCGGAAGGCGGGCAAGCTTCTTCATTGGGCGTTCCTCCGAAATTCGTTTGGAGCCAAAACATACCGGGCCATGACAGCAGCGCCAACCCGGTTTATAGCCGCCGCGCG
>CAWUOG010000044.1:0-14528 GCA_963923875.1 uncultured Alphaproteobacteria bacterium | reverse complement strand
CACTCTCCTCAACGCGGATTTGCCGGGTCAGCTCGAAGCCATCCATGTCGGGCATGTGGATGTCCGTCAGCACCAGCGCATAGGGCTGATCGCGCCACAGGTTCAGCGCGGCGATTCCGTTGGGCGCCGTGTCGAGCGGAATTCCCAGGATCTCGAACTGCCCCGCCAGCACCTCCAGGTTGACCTCGTAGTCGTCGACGGCCAACACGCGCAGACCTTCGGCCGATAGCGCCAGCGTCTCGCCGGCGGGCACTGCCGTCGGTGCCTCGGCGCCCCGCCTGACCCTGACCGTTACGGTGAAGGTCGAGCCCTTGCCCGGTGCGCTCTTCACCGAGACGTCGCCATCCATCAATTCGGCGAGGCGTCGCACGATCGAAAGACCAAGGCCGGTGCCGCCGTAGCGCCGGGTCGTCGAGCTGTCGGCTTGGGAGAACGGCTTGAACAGTCGCGACTGCTGATCCTCGTCCATGCCGATGCCGGTGTCGGTAACCGACAGCGCGAGGGTGACGTGCGTTGCGTCGGCCGCGAGTGCGCGGGCACGCACGGTGATCGAGCCGGTGTCGGTAAACTTGGTTGCGTTGCCGATCAGATTGAACAGGATCTGGCGCAGGCGTGTGACGTCGGTGAGCAGCGCGTCAGGCGTGCCGGGATCGATCGAAGAGGAGATCGCGAGGCCCTTCTTCTCGACCTGGACGGACAGGGTCTCGGTGGTGCCCTCGATCAGTGCGCGCAGGGAACAGGGCGCCTCTTCCAGTTCCATGCGGCCGGCCTCGATCTTGGAGAAGTCGAGTACGTCGTCGATGATCCGCAGCAAGGCGGCCGCCGAGCTGCGTACCGTTCCGACCAGGCGCTTCTGGCGTTCGGTCAGGTTTTCGCGTTCGAGGAGTTCGGCGGTGCCAACCACGCCGTTCATCGGTGTCCTGATCTCGTGGCTCATGGTGGCGAGAAAGGTCGACTTGGCCTGGTTGGCGGCCTCGGCCTCATGGCGCGCGGCCTGGGCGGCGTCGCGCTCGATGCGCAGATCGCGCTGTCGCTGGCGCAACTCGGTGATGTCGCTGAAGAGCGACACGCAGCCGCCGGACTTGGTGCGGGCCGCAGTGAGGCGGGTCCACCGGCCAGGTCCGGCCGGGAATTCCAGCGCGCCCTCCCCCTTGCGGTGCTGTTCGATGATTGCCTTGGCGAGCCGTTCGACGACGGCTTCGTCCACCGGCTGTTCAAGCAGGGAGTACTGCGCGCGCATCGCGGCATAGGCGGCCTTCTCGATGGTTGTTCCCGGGGCCACGATGTCGGGAATGTCGCGATTCACTTCGCGATAGGCCGCGTTGCACTGGATCAGGCGGCCGTTCTCGTCCCAGATGCCGACGCCGCCGGTCATGCTGCCAAGTGCATCGTCGAGCAGCGTCTGCGCGGCCTCGGCGCGGGCACGGGCGCGTTCGGCTTCGCCCTGCTGCTCCTTGAACTCGGTGATATCGCGGTAGATGCCGAGCAGGCCGCCATCGGGCAGGGGCTTGAAGTTGAACTCGATGATGCGCCCGGAAGCGGTCCGCCGTTCATAGCGCGTGCCGCCGGGTGTCAACATGGTACGGGCGCGCTCTTCGACCATCGCCTCGACTTCGGCGTCGTTGGCGGCCGGCCCGAAGTCGCCGCGGCGGGCCTGGTGGCGCAGAATGTCGTGGCCTGAGGCGCCCGGAAACGCCACTTCGGGCGTCAGGCGTTGGAACTGCATCAGCTGGCGGTTGATGAAGCTCCAGCGGAAGTCCTTATCGAACATCATGACGCCGTCGATCATGTTGTCGAGAACGGTCTGGAGGGTCTCGCGCGTCTTCTCCGATTCGGCGCGGGCGGCCTGCAGGCGCTCCTCCTGCTGAACGATGTCGGTTATGTCGCGATGGATGGTGAGTACGCGACCGTCGCTGAGGCGCCGGTAGGTCACCTCGACGGTGCGTCCGGTCGTGGTCCGCCGCCGCTCTGGAGGCTGGTCGGCAAGATTGAAGCGGCTGACCCGGCTGCGGATCCAGCCGTCGAGGCCGCCGGGCAGCCGATCGATCGGACCATAGTCGCCGCGCAGCGCCCGGTAGCGCACGATGTCGCCGAAGGTCGGCAGCTCCGCGAGTTTTGCGTCCGACATGTCGTGCAGGCGCGCCATGGCGGGGTTCTGGTAGACCCAGCGGCCATCGGCCTCGTAGAGCAACACGCCGTCGCTCAGATTGTCGAACACCGACTGCAGAACCTGGCGTGCGAGGGTCGCCTCCTTCTCTCGGCGCTTGAGCTCGGAAATGTCCACGATGGTGGTCACGGTGCGGCCGCTTGCCGTGCGGCGCGTGTCGCCGCGCAGCCACATGTCGGGGCCGCCGCGATATTCCGACGATCCGCCGGTGCGATGCAGTTCGGTCGCCGCCTCGATGAAGGCCTCTTCCTTGCCCACGGGCCGGAAGCCGGTCTTGTAGGTGACGGCGCGGATCGCCTCGGTAAATCGCACGCCCGGCGTCGTCGACTCCGGCAGGTGCTGGAGGCGCGCGCTGAAGGCTTGGTTGCACATCACCAGCCTGTCTCCCTCGTCCCACAGCGCCACCGCCACCGGCAGGCTTTCCAGCGCATCGGTGAGGGTGTCGCGCGCTGCCCGGACTTCGGCTTCGGCCACGGCATGGCGGCGGGCGAGGTCCTCGAAGGCAATGGCGAGCGTTACCTGTTCGCGCTGGGTACGTGCCTGCGGACCGTTCTGCAGCAACAGCGCCACGAGATAGAGCACTGCGCCGATCGCGATCGCCTGAGACAGTCCATCCTCGGCACGTGCCATGCCGGCGGCGAGCAACAGCAGGGTGAGGCCGGCGAAGGCAAAATAGCTGCGCTGCTCGTAGAGGCGGCCGGGAGCCAGGGCGGCGCTGACCAGCAGGCCGGAGGCGACCAGCAGGCGCGGTTCGACCGGCGGCAGGCTGGCCAACAGCGCGCCACCACCGCCATAGGCGATGCCGGTGAGGGCCGCGCAGCAGATATAGATTCTCCGCCAACCTTCGAGCGAGCGAGCATCCGGACGGGCCGCATAGGCGCGCGTCACCGAGGTGAACCCGACCATCGCCATGATGTGCAGACCGAGCGGCAGCGCGATCATCCACCACGGCGCCACGCCCCAGTACGCCAGAGCGAAGACCAGCCAAAGGGTGAGCGAGAAAAACCGCAGCACCGCATTCGACGTCATCAACCGGTCGGTCAGCACGCGATCGACCCGCGCAGAGTCTGGCTTTGGCACGCCCAAGGCGTCGATGGTGGCGGCAGTCAGGGTCATGTTGCCATGCTCCACTCCGCCTGTTTCCCGCTGGTAACGCGGCGGACGATAAATGTTTCGTTGGTTACGCGGACCGTATCGCGAGCGCATCGGACGTAACCGACGAAACAATTTGCCGGCATGGCGCAATCGCGACGAAACGAGGGCGGTCTAGGTTGCCACCATCGGCACAGGCGCAGCGGCGCCCGAGAATGCGGAATACGAGGAGAGACAGATGAACCTGCGTCAGCCCATGCACCCGTTCGTCCAGAACACTCTGATCCTGGTGACCTCCGGCATCGTGGCCTCGCTGGTCTGCGCCAAGGTCTACGGCGCGACCTTGCCGGTCGAGGAGCCGACCGCCCCAGCCCCGATCGCGACCGTCGCGCCGGCGCCGGCACAGGCCGCCACCAGCGACGCCGAGGCCGCTGCCCAGTTGCGCGCCATGCTGATGGGACAGCGCCTGGTTGTTGGGGCTCCGCTGGTCGTCGGAGCCAACGGCCGCTAGCCCTTTCGCCCCCCCCTTTTTTTCCGCCGGTTTCACACCCCCGGCGGGCCTGACCGGTATCTTCCCATCTCCCGGTCGGAGCAGCGGCGCCCCCTCGGGCGCCGCTGGCTTTTGGCACATCGCGCTTGCTTGTCTTGTGATCGACGGGAGGGGGCGGCAGGATGCAATCAGATGGCCCTCCGTCCCAAAGACACGCGTCCCCACGTCATCGTGGTGGAAGATGAACAGTTTCAACGCGAAACCCTGGTCGATTTCCTCGACGAGAATGGTTATCGCGCGTCCGGCGTCGACTCGGGGATGGCGCTGCGCAAGCTGGTCGAAAAGGACCCGCCTGCTCTGGTGCTGCTCGACCTGCGCCTGCCAGGTGGCGAGGACGGCTTTACCCTCGCCCGCTTCCTGCGTGAACGCAGCCGCAAGATGGGAATCATCATGGTCACCGCCAGCGGCGACACGGTCGATCAGGTGGTTGGCCTCGAAACCGGCGCCGACGATTACATCGCCAAACCCTACGAATCTCGCGCGCTGCTTGCCCGCATGAAGGCCGTGCTGCGCCGGGCCGGCGGTGCCGAGGCCGCAACACCGGGCGAGCGGGTGCGTATGGGCAAGTGTCTGCTCGACCTCGATGCACGGCGCATGACGGCGCTTTCCGGCGAGGAGATCCCGCTTCGGGCCGGCGAGTTCGAGCTTCTCAAGATATTTGCCGAGAATCCCAACCGGCCGCTCAGCCGCGACTGGTTGCTCGAGACCACCAGCCACCGCGAGATGGAAGCCTTCGACCGCGCGATCGACATCCGCATCCTGCGCATTCGCCGCAAGATCGAGCCCGACCCCGCGCATCCGACGTCGATCCGGACGGTCCGGGGCGCCGGCTACATGTTCGTCCCGCCCGAGGATTGAACGACCGGCTCGGCATGACTCCGGAAAATCGATCGGGCGACGTCCTTCAACGCGCTCTGCAAAGCTATCGGCAAGGCGCGTGGAAGGACGCCGAGGGGTATTGCCGTTCGGCGCTTGCGATGGCGCCGAATCATCCCGGCTTGCTGCAGATGCTGGGCGTCGTGCTGATGCGCCAGGCAAGACCTGCGGAGGCCATCGAGTTCTACGATCGGTTGCTCGCGATGAACCCCGGCATGGCCGATGTGTGGAACAACCGCGGCTACGCGCTGCAGGATCTCGGCAAGCCGGGAGAGGCGTTGGCCAGCTACGATCGCGCGCTTTCGCTCAGGCCGCGTTATGGCGAAGCCTTGAATAACCGCGCACAGCTCTTGCTGTCGCATCGCCGCGTCGGCGAGGCGGCCGAAACATATGCACGACTTCTGGAGGTAGATCCCGCCGCGGCCTACGTGCAAGGCAGCCTCTTGGCGGCCCGCATGAGCAACGGCGATTGGAGGGACTTCGAAGGGCTTCACGAGGCCGTCGAGCAGCGCCTGTTGAAGGGCGAGCCTGGCGACAATCCGGTATCGCTCGGCTGGCACTCTGCGTCGCCGCACCTGCATCTGCGTTGCGCGGAAATCTATGCCCAGCGCGAAATCCCGTCTGTCGCCGACAAGGCGCCGCCGGCGCGGATCTCGCCGCGGGGACGCATTCGGCTGGGCTACCTGTCGGGCGACTTCCACGACCATCCGATGGCGTACATGTTCGCGCCGCTGTTCGAGACTCACGATCGCGGGCGCTTCGAGACCTTCGCTTTTTCCTACGGGCCCGACGATCGCGGTCCGATGCGCTCGCGGCTGCGCGCGGCGTTCGATCATTTCTGCGATCTGCGCGGCAAGAGCGATCGCGATGCCGCCGAGGAAATTCGCAGCCGGGGCATCGATCTTCTGGTCGATCTTGCCGGCTATACGGCCGGCAACCGGGCCGCAATTCTGGCGCATCGGCCGGCGCCGCTGCAGATCGGCTTTCACGGATTCGGCATGGGCGTGCCGTTCATGGACTACCTGGTGTCGGATCGGCAGACCGTGCCCGAGGAGCTGCAGGCGCATTTCCGCGAACGCATCGTGCGGCTGCCCGGCTGCTGGATTGCGACCGATACGTCCGAAGCCGTTCCCGAAACGACACCCTCCCGGGCCTCGCAGGGCTTGCCGGAGTCGGGCTTCGTCTTCTGTTCGTTCAATACGATCTACAAGATCACGCCGACCGTCTTCGATATGTGGATGCGCCTGCTCGGGCAGGTCCACGATAGTGTCCTGTGGCTCAAGAACGACGGCGAAGTTGCCGCCGCCAACTTGAGGCGTGAGGCTGAAAGGCGCGGTATCGACGGGGCGCGCCTGATCTTCGCTGGCCGCATGCCGTTGGGAGAGCATCTGGCGCGCCATCGCCTGGCCGATCTGTTTCTCGATACCTTTCCCTACGGCGCCCAGACCACGGCGAGCCACGCCCTGTGGGCGGGTTTGCCGGTGCTGACGATGCGCGGCGCGACGGCCGTCTCACGCGTCAGCGCCAGCATTCTCGAGACGGCAGGCCTTTCCGACCTGGTGGTCGATTCGCTCGATGACTACTACGGGCTCGCCCTCGAGATGGCCCGGGAGCCGCAGCGCCTTCTGGCCATGCGCCGGCGTGTGAACATCGCGCGGGAATCGCAGTTGTTCGACGCTGCGCGCTACCGGCGGCGTGTCGAGAAGGCCTATGCCCTCATGCTGGAGCGACAATGGCGCGGCGAGCCGCCGGCCAGCTTCGACGTCCCGGACGACGATTCCAGCGGCAGGTGAGCGGAGGCTGCTTCAGCGGGTTTTCGAGCGTGCAGCCAAGGCCAGGGCCAGACAAAGACGGCGCGCGATCGCTTCGTCGGGCAGGCCGGTCGTTTTGCAGTCGATTTCCGCCTCCAAGGTGCGCGTGAGCACATCGTTCAGCCGCGGCAGCGGCCAGCTGCGGAGGTGTCGCTCGAAGCGCTGCCGCAGCGGCCCGCCGCGCGGCAGACCGCGCGCTTTGAACATGGCGCCCTCGAAATTGCCTCCCCTGGCGTGGGCCGATACGAGGTCGAGCTGCTCGGCGTAGCGCTGGACGGCACGCACCAGCTGGACCGGATGGCCGCCTTCGGCGAATACGCGATCGAGCGCACGATCGAGACCGATGCGATCGCCGTCGAACGTGGCGCCGATCACGTCGTCGATTCCCAGCGCCGAGGTGTCGCCCAGTACCGCCAGGGCATCGTCCTGCGTGATGGTGCGATTCTCGTCGCTCTGCTTGTAGAGGATCAACTTGTCGATTTCGCTGCGGGTTTGGCCGCGGTCGCCGCCGATGCGATCGACGATCCAGTCCAAAGCGTCGGGATCGACGCTCATGCCTTCGGCCCGGGCCGCGTTCTCCAGCAGGCCAGCCAGCGCCTGCTCGGAATCCATGTAGCAGGGCAACGCCGCCAGGCAGGCCTCGGTTTCGGCGAGCGTGCGCAGGGCCGAGCGCGGCGTGAGATTGCCGCCTTCCACTACGATCAGGGCGTCACCGGCGGTGGCCTCGACGAGGTTCTCCAGCGCCTTGACGGACTCCTCGCCGGCCGGCCGCACGCGTATCACCCGGCGGCCGCCCATCAGCGACATGGCTCCGAACTCGTCGGCCAGCCGGGCCGGGTCGGCCTTCAGCGCTTCGCCTGCGATATCGACGACTCGAAATGGGTCCTTGAGGTCTTCGCAGACGGTCTTGGCCAGCTGTGTGGCGCGCTCGGCAATCAGGCCGTCGTCGTTGCCGTAGATCACCACGGCGCGGATCTTGGGGTCCGGCTTCTTGAGGAAGGCTTCGGCCTGGCGCGGTTCGATCTTCACCGGGGCTCTATAGCATCGCGCGAAGCGGGCGTTGAGCCGTGCCCCGGCCATCGGGACGGGATAGATTTGTCTCGATGAAGTCGGCCCACCAGACTGCGGCAATCTTTCAAAAGGCCGTGCAGAGCTATCGCCAGGGGCAGCTCGACGAGGCGGAACGACTCTGCCTGTCGATTGCCCGAGGGTCCGCGCCGCCGCCGCCCGCCTTGCAGATGCTGGGCGTGATCCAGATGCGCAAGGGCAAGCTCCAGATCGCGGTCACCTGGTTCGACAGGCTGCTGAAGCTCAGGCCGAACATGCCGGACGTGTGGAGCAACCGCGGATTTGCCTTGCAGGATCTCGGCAAGGCGGACGAGGCGCTGGCGAGCTACGAGCGCGCGATCGCCTTGAAGCCCGACTACGCCGAGGCCATCAACAATCGCGCCCAACTGCTGTTTTCCCGGAAGCGCTTCGACGAGGCGGCGGCCGGCTATGCCCGCCTGATGCAACTCGACCCGGCGCAGCCCTATGCCGGCGGCGGCCTGCTCGCCGCGCGGCTGGCCCAGTGCGACTGGACCGACATTGAACAACTGTCGGCGGCAGTCCAGAAGCGCATCGAACGCGGTGAGCCGGGCGACGATCCGGTGCAGTTCACGTGGCATTGCCAGTCACCCGCCCTGCAATTGCGCTGCGCCGAACTGTTTGCGGCGAGGGAAAAGCCGATGCCGCGCCCCGGACTTCCGGCCGTGCCGCGCCGCAGCCACGACCGTATCCGGCTCGCCTATTTTTCGTCCGATTTCCGCGAGCATCCGATCTCCTACATGTTCGTCAATCTGTTCGAACGCCACGATCGCAGCCGCTTCGAGGTCTCGGCCTTCTCGTTCGGGCCCGACGACGGAGGCACGATGCGGGGGCGTCTGCAGCGCGCGTTCGACCGTTTCGTCGATGTACGCGATCGGCGCGCCAGCGAGGTCGCCCAACTCATCCGAGACCAGGAAATCGACATTCTCGTCGATCTGGTGGGTTTCACTGCCGGCAATCGTGCCGGCGTGCTCGCCTGGCGGCCGGCGCCGGTGCAGGTGAATTTCCAGGGCTTCGGGCTCGGAGCGCCCTTCATCGACTACGTCTTCTCCGATGCCGAGACGACGCCGGATCGTCTGCTGCCGTTCTACCGGGAGAAGGTCGTGCGCCTGCCCGAGACCTGGGTCTCGACCGATGCGGACCAGACCATCGCCGATGCGACGCCCAGCCGGATCGAGGAAGGTCTGCCCGAACAGGGCTTCGTGTTCTGTTCGTTCAACACGGCCTACAAGATCACGCCCGCGATGTTCGACGTTTGGATGCACTTGCTGCGATCAGTCGAAGGCAGTGTGATGTGGCTGCGTCAGGACAACGATTTCGCGACAGCCAACCTGCGTCGTGAGGCCGAGGCGCGCGGCGTGGCGCCGGGCCGGCTGGTATTCGCCCGCAGAGTCGATCTCGACGTGCATCTGGCGCGCCATCGCCTGGCCGATCTCTTCATCGATACATTCCCGTACGGCGCCCACACGACGGCGAGCCACGCGCTATGGGCCGGCCTGCCGGTCCTGACGATGCGTGGCGATTCGTTCGTCTCGCGGGTCAGCGCCAGCATCGTTCTCGCCATGGGGTTTCCCGAGCTGGTGACGGAGACCCCTGAAGCCTATGAGGCGACTGCGTTGCGGCTTGCGCGCCATCCGGACGAACTGGCTGCCTTGCGGGCACGCCTCGGGCAGGCAAGAAAAACCTCAGCGCTGTTCGATGCCGATCGGCATCGGCGCCACGTGGAAACTGCCTACGCGACGATGTATCAGCGCTGGCAGGGCGGCCTGCCAGCGGCCAATTTCGATGTGATCGACGCCGCGACTACATGACGACGTTGACGATGCGGTTGGGCACCACGATCACCCGTTTGGGCGTCTTGCCCTCGAGCGCGCGCACGATCTCGGGCAGCCCGAGCGCGGTCTTTTCGGCCACATCCTTGGGCGCGTCTTTGGCTAGCGCAATCGTGCCGCGCAGCTTTCCGTTGAGCTGAACTGCCACGGTCACCGTATCGTCGACCAGCAACGCATCCTCGGCCATCGGCCAAGGCGAATCGGCGAGCAACGACTTGTGGCCGAGTGCCTGCCATAGCTCTTCGGCGAGATGCGGCGTCATCGGGCCGATCAGGCGCACGAAGATCTCGAGCGCCTCGCGCTTGGCCCATTTCGCGCTGTCGTCCTTGGCGTCGAAGCCCGCGATGGCGTTGGCGAGCTCGTACAGCCGTGCGACCGCCTTGTTGAAGTGGAACGCCTCGATGTCGGACGAGACGCCCGCGATAGACTTGTGCGCGGCGCGGCGCATGCCCATCGCGGCGTCGCTGAAGGACGCGGGCTTGGCGGCGCCGGCGGGCGGCAGGCTGGCAATCGCCTCGGTGGCAATGCGGTGCAGGCGCTGCTGGAAGCGCCAGGCACCGGTGACGCCCGCCTCGGTCCATTCGAGGTCGCGCTCCGGCGGAGAGTCCGAGAGCATGAACCAGCGCGCAGTGTCGGCGCCGTAGTCGCGGATGATCTGGTCCGGGTCGACGACGTTTTTCTTCGACTTGGACATCTTCTCCGAGCGGCCGACCTCGACAGGCGTCTTGTCGGAGGCGCGCACGACCTTGCCGTCGCTGCGCTCGATCTCCTCGGGCAGCAGCCACGTGCCGTCGCTGGCGCGATAGGTCTCGTGGCAAACCATGCCCTGGGTGAACAGGCCGTCGAACGGTTCGTCGCGGCTGGTCATCTGGACTTCGCGCATCGCGCGCGTCCAGAAGCGCGAGTAGAGCAGGTGCAGGATCGCATGCTCGACGCCGCCGATATATTGATCGACCGGCATCCAATAATGATCTTCCTCGCGGTCGAACGGCGCGTTCGGCAGGCGCGGCGAGGTAAAGCGGTCGAAGTACCAGCTCGAATCGATGAAGGTGTCGAACGTGTCGGTCTCGCGCCGCGCGTCGCCGCCGCACTTGGGGCACTTCACGTGCTTCCATGTCGGATGGTGGTCGAGCGGATTGCCCGGACGGTCGAAGGTGACGTCGTCCGGCAGTTTGACCGGGAGGTCTTTCTCCGGCACCGGCACCACGTCGCACTTGGAGCAATGGATCGCCGGGATCGGGCAGCCCCAGTAGCGCTGGCGCGACACCAGCCAGTCGCGCAGGCGGTACTGCGTCGTTCCCGTGCCGACCTTCATTTCCTCGAGGCGCGCGATCACCTTCGCTTTGGCGTCCTCGACGCCGAGACCGTTCAGGAAATCGGAATTCACGATCACGCCGTCCTCGACGAACGCTGCCTTCTGGACGTCGACCTCGGTCTTGCCATCCGTTGGCGCCACGACCTGCAGGATCGGCAGGCCGTACTTGGTCGCGAACTCGTGGTCGCGCTCATCATGCGCGGGGCAGCCGAAGATCGCGCCGGTGCCGTACTCCATCAGCACGAAGTTGGCGGCGTAGACCGGCACGGTCTCGTTCGGCCTCAGCGGATGCCTTGCGAGCAGCGGCAGCTTGTAGCCCTGCTTCTCGGCGGTTTCGAGCTCGGCCGCGGCTGTGCCGGTCTTGCGGCATTCGGCCACGAAATGCTGCAGGCCCGGATCCTTGGCCGACAGTTCGGCGACGATCGGATGCTCGGCCGACAAGGCCATGAATGAAGCGCCGTACAGCGTGTCGGGGCGCGTCGTGAAGATCTCCAGCTTGCCCCAATCCTTTTTCGATGGGCCAGCGCCGGAGGAATCGGTGAGTTGCCAGAAGACGCGCGCGCCGCGGCTCTTGCCGATCCAGTTGGCCTGCATCAGGCGCACTTTCTCGGGCCAGCGGTCGAGCGTGTTCAGACGCTCGAGCAGTTCGTCGGCGAAGTGCGTGATCTTGAGGTTCCACTGCGTCAGCTTGCGCCGCTCGACCGGAGCGCCCGTGCGCCAGCCTTTGCCCTCGATGACCTGTTCGTTGGCGAGCACCGTGTTGTCGACCGGATCCCAGTTGACCCAGGCCTCCTTGCGATAGGCGAGGCCGGCCTTCCAGAAGTCGAGAAACATCTTCTGCTGGTGGCCGTAATACTCGGGATCGCAGGTCGCGAGCTCGCGGCTCCAGTCGAGCGACAGGCCCATCGACTTGAGCTGCGCCTTCATGGTCGCGATGTTCTCGTAGGTCCACTTCTTGGGATGGACCTTCTTCTCCATCGCCGCGTTCTCCGCCGGCAGGCCGAATGCGTCCCAGCCCATCGGATGCAGCACGTTGAAGCCGCGGGCGCGCTTGTAGCGCGCGATCACGTCGCCCTGCGTGTAGTTGCGGACGTGGCCCATGTGAATGCGTCCCGACGGGTACGGGAACATCTCGAGCACGTAGTATTTGGGGCGCGTCTTATCCATCGTGGCCCGGAAGGTCTGACGGTCCTCCCAGACCTGACGCCACTTGGCCTCGGTCTCGCGGAAATTGTAGCGCGGCGGCTGAGGCGCCTCTCGCGCTGAATCGGACGACGACACGGCCCTGGCTCCCAAAAAGACTGAGGCCGCAGCGGATGCAAGCTGCGGCCTCGCAAGTCAAGCTTCGAGAAGGGTTTTCGGCTTTTTAACCACCCTGGGCAATGCGCAGTTGCCGGGCGCGGGTCAGGATGGCGTTTTCGATCTCGGTGTTGGTCCGCGGGTCGACTTGAGCGTCAACCCAGGCGCCGCCCCTGGGGGAGGTCTGCTGCTTGAAGACGGCGACGCGAACGCCGTCGGCCCGCAGTTCGCGGTCCAGGATGGTGATCTGAACCTTCATGCGCTCATTGGGCGATTCGGCCGGCGTATACCAGTCGGTGATGATCACGCCGCCGAATGGATCGGCCGAGACCAGCGGGATGAAGTTGATGGTGTCGAGGCTCGCTCGCCACAGGTAGGCATTGACCGCCACGCCGGTATCCGGCCCATCCTTCTTTTCGGTCTTGGAGCCGAAAATTCCACCAGGTCCGAACAGGCTGCCGGTCTCCGTATTGCGGCCACCCAGGCCGGTCGCCATGTCGCGTTTGCTACGGTCGCCGGAGGCACCCGTACGCTTTTCGGTCACCGAATCCGGGTCGCCGCAAGCCACCAGACCCAAAGCCGCGGCGGTTACGACAAGGAATCGAAGCGTGTTGGACAGGCCGGGCATTCAGTCCTCTGGCGCTAGGCGATCGAAGCGGCCACCACAATTGGATGCCGAAAAGCCTTCGCTGCGTGCGATGGGGGGGACCATAAGCCCACGCCTCGGTGGACTGCAAGTGACGAAATAGGGCATAATTGCTTAAGTCCTTTTGAACAACTACACCGCAAGCCATTTCAAGTCACTATATGCAACTGACTGGGTGCAAGGACCGATGATTTTCACATTGGGCCTGCGCGAGATTGTGACAAAGCGGCCACAGGTGCGGGGAGAATCGTGCATCGCCGCGTCCATTTCTTGACCCTGCCGAAGGCGGAGTGTTTTATTGGCCGACCGTATTGGCGGGGGCCGTGCGTTGCCGTGTTCAGGCTTCCACTTTCCGCCGGTCGGACAGGCCTTTTGGTACGTACCAGTTTCTGATCAACGAGAGAGGGAGAATGATGAAAAAGCTTCTACTGGGATCGACCGCCCTGGTCGCCGGTGGACTGATGGCCGCCCCGGCCATGGCAGCTGACCCGATCAAAATCGGCGTCGGCGGCTACTACCAGTTCTTCGTGAATGCGGGACAGATCGAGGGTTCCTACGCGCTCTCCCAGTCGGCGGGCGCTGGCCAGTCGACTCAGTACAAGGGCATCAGCTTCTATCAGGAAGGTGAAATCCACTTCACCGGCCAGTCGAAGCTCGACAACGGCACGACCGTCGGTCTGACCGTTGAGCTCGAAGGCTGGAACACGGCCACCTCGACCACCAGCGGCGCCGGCTCGGTGCGCCAGATCGACGAAGCCTTCCTGTTCGCCTTCGGCGACTGGGGCCGCGTCGAGTTTGGTTCGCGCGACCAGGCTTCTTACCGCATGTACTACGGCCTGCCGTCGGCGGCCGCAGTGTACACCGGTCCGTTCCAGCACAACTCGGCCGCCACCTGGGCGAACGCTGTTGTCGCTGCTGCCAACCCGACGCTGTCAGGCATCACCTTCCTGACCATCGGCGGCCAGATGCAGGACGTGAACCGCATCAACTACTTCACGCCCCGCTTCATGGGCCTGCAGGTTGGTGTCGGCTACGCTCCGAAGATCAACGCTGCGTCGACCTTCTACGGCAACAACTCCGGCCCCGGCGCCGTGGGCGGCATCTGCGGCTTCAACGACGCCACTGCCGTTACGGCCTGCCCCACGAACGACTACTCGTGGCAGGACTTCTTCGACATCGGTGCCAACTACCTGAACAAGTTCGGCGATGTGACCGTGGCCGCCTACGGCGCGTTCATGTACGCCAACTTCGTCCCGGGTAACCAGCCGCTGGCTTCGGCCGCGAACCTGGCCAACGGTGCGAACCTCACCTCCTGGAAGCAGTGGGTGGTCGGTCTGCAGCTCGGCTGGAACGGCTTCACGGTTGGTGGTTCGTACTCGTACGACAACCTCGGCCTCGGCTCGAACTACTACACGGGCGTCGACAACGACAACCGCAAGTGGGGCGCCGGTATCATGTACGAAACCGGTCCGTGGCAGATGTCGTTCGAATGGCGCGGTGCCTGGAACAACAACGGTAACGGTTCGTCGTCGATCCTCGGCATTGCGTCGGGCTCGAACGCAGCAACCGTTGGCGGTGTTGCTGCTACCAACACGATGGCGAACAACGCCTTCTTCGGCTCCAACCCGGCTGCCGGCGCCTTGGCGTTCGGTGGTCTGTCGACCAACATGCTGCAGGCCGCTGCGAACTACGCGCTCGGACCGGGCATCAAGGTCATCGGTGGTGCCAACTACTACATCTCGACCGGCCCCTCGAACGCTGTCGCCGCGCAGTCGTGGTCGCTGTTCCTGGGTATGGACCTCCGCTTCTAGTCGAAGCGAGACCATCAAAATCGGAGAGAGCGGGCGAAAGCCC
>CAWUOG010000043.1:0-14648 GCA_963923875.1 uncultured Alphaproteobacteria bacterium | reverse complement strand
CACTGGATGAGCATCGCGCAATGCTTTGCCGGCCCGCCCGAGACGCCGCCGGCCAGGGGCACGCGGTTCAGGAACTGAAAAGGGGGAACCGATGGTCGACTTCCAGAAGATGCAAGGCCGGCTCTCCGAGGGCCTGCAGCGCCGGGCGACCGTGGTGCCGCTCGCCTTCACGGTGCGCGACGGGGTGCGCGATACGCTCGTGGCGCTGTCGCTTGGCGCGAAGCCCGCCTTCACCTTGATTGCCTCGGGCGAGACCTGGGAGGCCTTCGCCCGGGCCGTGCCGCCGGTCGGCTATCAGAGCCTGGTCGGAATGGTCCGCATGGGACATCTGCGGATCGAAGGCGACATGCTCGCCTTCGGCCAGCATCTGCTGTTCCTGGAACAGCTCTTCGCGGGACTGCGTCCCGACAGGCCATCGGAGAAGGCCGAGGCCGTGGGGGCCCCGACGATCGAGCCGGTGGTCGGCCGTTACCTGCGGCTCGATTTCAGGGGCAAGCCGCACCGGATCTATTTCGAGGAGGCAGGGCCAGGGGACGGGCGGGGCATCCCGCTGGTCTGCCTGCACACAGCGGGCGCCGATGGCCGGCAGTATCGCGCACTTCTCAACGACGCCGAGATCACGCGGCGCTTCCGGGTGCTGGTGTTCGACCTGCCGTGGCACGGCAAGAGTTCGCCGCCGCCCGGCTTCGAGCGCGAGCGCTATCAGCTCACGACCGATCTCTACGTCGATACCGTCATGGCCTTCTGCCAGGCGCTGAAGCTCGACAAGCCGGTGGTCATGGGCTGCTCGATCGGCGGCCGCGCGGTGCTGCATCTGGCGCTGCGCCATGGTGGCTATTTCCGCGCCGCCATCGGGCTTCAGTCCGCCACCCACGCCGATCCCGGCGCCGACACGCGGCTGCGCGATCTCGGCGTGCTGCACCGGCCCGACGTGCACGGCCAGGAGGCGGCGGCCGGCACGGTGGCGTGCCTGATCGCGCCGACCTCGCCCCGGAGCGACGCCTGGGAGACGTTGTGGCACTACATGCAGGGCGGCCCGGGCATCTTCCTCGGCGACCTCCATTATTACTTTGCCGAGGGCGATCTGCGGAACGGTCTGCTCGACACGCTCGACACGAAGAAATGCCCGCTGCATCTGCTGACCGGCGAATACGACCTGTCGGCCACGCCGCAACTCACCGCCGAACTCGCCAAGGCGGTGAATGCGACCTCCTTCCAGGTGATGGAAGGCCTCGGGCATTTCCCGATGTCGGAAAATCCCGCGCAGTTCCGCAAGTACCTGCTGCCGGTGCTGGAGCGCGTCGCCGCCGGCGTATGAACGAACCGTCCTTGACGCAACGCCTGCGGGCTCTGTTCAGCCACCTCGGCGTGAAACGCGCGCATATTGCGACCCAGATGCCGGGCGATATCGCCGGCCTCGCCGGGGAGGACCCGGATCGCCTGGGGGGCGTCGTGCTGTGCGTCCCGACGCGGCTCGATCCCGGGTCTTTCGTCGGTGTCGGCGACCGGATGCTGGCGATCAGCGGCTCGTCGGGTCTCACGCAGGACGTAACGGCCCGAGCGGCCGGGCGCCTGGCTGGTCTGCGCCGTCATGTTCTGACGGACTATGCGGCTCCCGGCTGGGCCGACGTGGTGGCCGATCGCCCGGCCGAGATCGCCCACGAAATAGTGTCCTTCCTCGGCGAGCATCCCGCCGATGCGCCGCGCGCCGATCTGCCGGCTGAGGGAGTGTACCAGGGCATCACCTGGAAGAAGCAGGGGGCGGGACCGGCGCTCCTGCTGCTCCCGTTCTTCCTGGCGCCGTCGCAATGGCAGCCTGCCGTGGCGCGGTTGGCCGGGCACTTCACCGTGATCACGCTCGGGGGACCGCACCTCGGCGGCGTGGCGGCGCTGGAGGATCGGGCGAAATCGCCGACTTACCGTGCCACGGTCAGGACACTGCTGGACCTTATGCAGCTGAAGCCCGGCGAGGCGTTGCTCGATATCGGCTGCGGCTCAGGTGCTCTGGACCGATTGGCCGCCGGCTGGTTCCCGCAGGCTGCGATCACGGCGGTCGACAGCAATCCATTCCTGCTGTCCGAGGCGGCGGCGCTGGCGGAGTCCGAGGGGGTAGGGCCGCGCATCCGCTTCCTGCCGGGGAACGCCGAGGCTCTGCCGTTCCCCGATGCGAGCTTCGACGCGGTGTTCTCGGTCACGGTGCTGGAGGAGTGCGACGCCGACCGGGCGCTGGCGGAGATGCGCCGCGTGCTGCGGCCGGGCGGGCGCATGGGCGTGATCGTGCGGTCGATCGACCTGCCGCAATGGTGGAGCGTGCCACCGCCGGCCGGGCTCGCCGCGCGGATGACGCAGCCGCCGCAGTCGGTGGGGGCGAAAGGCGTGGCCGATGCCAGCCTCTACGAGCGCGCCCGCCGTGCCGGATTCGTCGATCTCGTGTGCTTTCCGAGCCTGGTCACGCTCGACCGACCCGAGGGGCCGATCTGGCGCTATCGCGAGGATCACCTGCTGGCGCAGCTCTCGCCCGAGGAGACGGTCCTGTGGCGCGCCGCGCGCGATAAGGCTGCCGCGGATGGGCTGCTGTTCATTTCCCATCCGATGCATTGCGTCGTCGGGACGAGTGAAGGAGCAAAATAGAGGACGAGGCGGGACGCGCCTTTGGCGAGGCGATCGTGAATCGTCCGTCCTTCGTCAGTCCGCGGCCGCGATCGCGCTCTGGCCCAGCCCGAACGCCGGCATCACCTCGCGTGCGAAGGCGCGCAGGTTGGCGACCGAAGCGTTGGGATCGACCAGCAGGATGTTCTGGGCGCCGACGGCCTCAAGCTGCTTCAGCCGGGCAATCACCTCGTCGGGCGTGCCCCAGAGAGGAGCGGTGTCGTCCTCGATGCGGTCGGGAAGCTTGTCGCGTGCCAGGTCGCCGATCGTGCCGACGACGCGCTTGCGCGCGGCGTACATCTCGGCGCGCTCGGCGTCGGAATGCACCATCTGCAGCGGGCGGGCCGTGGCGACGAGATTCGGGTTATAGACTCGGCCGGCCTTCTCGCACTCGGCCTTGAACAGGGCGATGCGGCTGGCGATCTGGTCGACCTGGGCCAATTGATCGAGCAGAAGGTGATAGCCCTCGCGCGCGGCGCGCCGGATCGAATCGGGACTGCCGGCGGCCATCCAGAGCGGCGGATGCGGACGCTGCAACGGCTCGGGCTCGATGACGACATCCTGATAGTGCCAGCGCTTGCCGTGATGGCTGAAACGTCCCTCGGTGGTCCAGGCCTTGCGGATGATCTCGATCGCCTCGTCGAAGCGTTCCGTCGCTTCCTCGATCGGGATGCAGAAGCCGTCGAACTCGGCCTTGCGGTAGCCCTTGCCGATGCCGAAGTCGAAGCGGCCGCCGGTCAGCAGGTCGAGCGTCGCCGCCTGCTCGGCGATCAGTACCGGATTGTGCCAGGGCAGCACGACGACGGCGGTGCCGAGCCGAATGTTGCGCGTCTTCGCCGCGAGATAGGCAAGCAGGGTGAGCGAGGCCGAGACCTGGCCGTGGCCGGTGAAATGATGCTCGACCAGGAACATGTGGCGGAAGCCGAGTCGGTCGGCCTCGACCACGTAGTCGATGAAGCTGTCGTAGCCGAGGCTGTCTTCGAGGCCGATCGCGCGCTTGGTGCGCGCGCCGCCGAACAGGCCGAACTGCATGGTCATGTAGGGACGCGCGTCCTAGGCGGCGAGAGCGGCTTCGCTCACCGGATCGCCGGCGATGCGGCTGTGCCACATGATGCGGCGCTGCGTGTAGTCCCACGGCGTCGCGCGGTGCATCAGCCGGCGATTGTCCCACAGCAGGGCATCGCCGACGCGCCAGTCGTGATGGTAGACGCGCCGCGGATCGCCGGTCGCGAAGTCCGCCAATTCCTGCAGGAAGCGTTCGGACTCCTGCTTGTCCATGCCGGGAATGTTGTGGGCGTGCCGGCCGATCACGAGGTTCTTGCGGCCCGTCTCGGGGTGCACCTTGACCAGCGGACGCAGGGGCACGGGTCCGTCGTGGAAGCCGTAGCCGTTGTACGATCCGTCGGCCTTCGACTTCGAATCGTGGCCGGCCTTGGCCTGGCTGTAGTGCAGCGAATGGTAGGCCGAGAGCTTCTCGACCTTGGCCTTGGTGGCATCGTCGAGCGCGTCGTAGGCGGCCCGCATGTCGCAGAAGCCGGTATGGCCGCCGATCGACGGCACTTCCTCGGCAGAGAACACCGCGCCCTTGGCCTGCACGGGCATGTAGGTCGAGTCCATGTGCCAGCCCATGTTGCCTTTCAGCACCTTCATGCGGTCGTCATTGTCCTCTTCACGGCGCAAGGTGCCGTCGGCCTTCACGTTACTGAGCGCGGCCATCTCGAACTCAAGTGGTCCCAGGCGCTTGGCAAAGGCGATCTGCTGCTCGTTGGACAGAAACTGGCCGGGGAAGACCAGCAGGCCATACTCCACCCAGTCCTTCCGGAGTTCGCCCAGGGTCGCGTCGTCGATGGAAGTGAGCTTCACACCGGTCACCACCGCGCCAAAGCACACACCATCGAGGGGCCGTATGTCGAAACCGCGGGCCATATCGCCTCCTGTGAGGGATCGCAGACGTCGCTATTATGAACCTTAAAGAAATCGGGAGGAACAGGATGAACTGGATCGTTCGCTGGGCGATTGCGTCTGCATTGGCGCTGGCGGCCGGCTCTGCTGCAGCGCAAACCAACTGGCCGGACAAGCCGGTCAAGCTGATCGTCGGCTTTACCGCGGGCAGCGCCACCGACGTGTCGGGACGCCTGATGGCGCAGAAGTTCCAGGAACTCTGGGGCCAGCCGGTGGTGGTCGAAAACATCGCCGGCAATTCGGGTGCGATCGGCGTGGACCGTGTCGCGAAGGCGGCGCCCGACGGCTACACGCTGATGTGGTCGGGCAATGCCGCGATCACCCTGCTGCCATCCCTGCAGAAGCTGCCGTTCGATCCCCTCAAGGATTTCGACCACATCTCCATCGCGCTGGGCACCGCGAGCGTGATCCTGGTGAACAACGATCTGCCGGTGAAATCGCTGGCCGACCTGGTGGCCTACGCCAAGGCAAATCCGGGCAAGCTCTCCTACGGCTCGCCGGGCGTCGGCACGCCGCAGCACGTGGCGGGAGAGATGTTGTGCGCGCAGGCCGGCATCAAGATGGAGCACATTCCCTATCGCGGCGCCAACCTCGCCGACGTCATGAGCGGCGTGGTCCCGGTCGGCGTCCAGAATTCCGGCGCCTCCCTGCCGTTCGTGAAGGATGGCCGCGTGCGCGGGCTCGCCATCACCTCGCTGAAGCGCTCGTCCGCGGCGTCGGATCTGCCGACCGTGGCGGAACAGGGCTTCCCGGGCTTCGAGGCGCTGTCGTGGTTCGGTCTGATGGCACCGAAGGGCACGCCGCAGCCGATCCTCGACAAGGTGCGCGAGGCGGCCCTGAAAGCGCTGGCCGATCCCGAACTGAAGCCGAAATTCGCCGCCCTCGGCCTCGAGCCGATCGGCGGCACGCCGGCGGAGATGTCAGCCACGATGGCTGCCGATATTCCTAAGTGGGAGAAGGTCATCCGCGATGCCGGCATCCCGACGTCGAAGTAGGCGGCAGCGCAGCCGCCAATGAAAAGCCCGCCCCGTCGGAACGGGGCGGGCTCTCTCGTGTCTCGCAGTTGCGGTGCTCAGCGCACCTCGTTGACCTGGCCGCTGCTGTTGAGCGCCACCTTCACGGTGGAGTTGCCGCGGTTCAGCGCCACGGCCTGCCAGCCGCCGTCGCCGGTGCGCGTCAGGGCACGCACGCTCGAGAAGCCGCCCTTTTCGATCTGGGCACGGGCCAGCGCCTCGCTGGCGTTGAAGTTGGTGCTGCGCGGGCCGAGCGGATCGGCCTGGAGCGGTGGGCGTTGCATGGTGGCGCCGCCGATCACGGCGGATTGCGCGTAGGCGCCGGCCGACGCCAGCAGCGCGAGGGGCAGGGAGAGAGTGATGACTGTACGCTTCATTCTGTACTCCTGTGAATGTTCTTTCGAACGCTCACGAAGTAGCGCGGTCATTGAGGCCACATTGGGGCCTGAGTTGGCAGGCTGCCTGCAAGTGCGCGCTGGATGAAGCGATCGACTCTTCAGCCGATGGCGACGCCGAACGCGAGCGGATGCAGCCACCACATCGCAGCGTACGCGCCGCTGCCGACGATCAGTGCGATCGCATCGCCGATGGTCGCACCGCTCGCCGCGGCCCCGGCGTCTCCGCGCCGTTTGAGCGAGATGCGATCGTAGACGGCCCAGGCGAGGAAACCGCCGAACAGCAGGATGGAGCCGAGGTCGCCGTTGGCGATCAGATGGGCGAGCGCCCACGCCTTGACGCCGACCAGCATGGGATGGCGAAGGCTCGCCTTGATCTTGCCGAGTGGACTGTAGGCGGCGGCGAGCGAGACGAACGATACCCACATCAGGATCAGCGTGACGGCATGTAGCCCAGGCGGCGGATCCCAGATCGCGATGTATCCGGCGTGGCGATACCGGCCGAAGCCGATGACGATCAGCACGATGCCGGCCGCCGAGACGAGGGAGTACAGGCCCTTGTAGGGGCCTTCGCCCAGCCGTGCGATCGCCGGTTGGCGCAGTTGGCGCAGGGTCGTGAAGGTGTGTGCGCCGAGGAAGAGGACGAGGCCCAGGATCAGGAGCGTCATGGTCGCATCCTATCACGGTCGGGCGGAATCGGCGGGGTCAGCCCTTGAAAATGCCGAGCCACAGCAGGACGACGCCCAGCGCGCCGCTGGCCAGGATCGGCCAGGCGGGATTGATCTTGGTGCGCAGCAGCAACACGAAGACCACGACCGCGATCGCCGCCGTCGGCACGTCCTTGATGGCGCCCTTGCCCATAATCAGGCCGCCGGCCAGTACCAGTCCGACCGAAACCGAGCCCAGACCGTGCTGGACCGCAGATCGCCAGCGCCAGCTCTGCAGCCGGCCCCACAGCCGACCGGTGGCGAAGGTGAGCAGCGACGTCGGCAGGAGGAAGCAGAGCAGGGCAACCAGGGCCCCGACCGGCCCGGCCACGAACATGCCGACCGACGCCACCATCATCATGTTGGGGCCCGGTGCGAGCTGGCCGATCGAATAGAAATGGAGCAGTTCGGAGAAGCTCAGCCAGTGGTGGGTGTCCACCGTGAGCGACTTCAGGGCCGGAAAGGCCGCCATGCCGCCGCCCACCGTGAGCAGGGACAGGTAGCCGAAGACCTCGGCGAGTTCGGCGAGCTTTTCCATCATGGCGCGCCGTCCTTGCCGCCTGCTTTGCCCGTCGGCTTGTCGCCTGCCTTTTCACCGGGCTTGTCACGGGGGCGGTTCCACCAGATGGCGATCACGCCGAAGGCCAGCAGCGCATACAGCACGGGCACGTGGAAGAAGAACACGGCGGCGGCAGTGAGGCCGGCGAAGACGTAGTCGGTGTGGGTGGTCAGCGCCTTGGCTCCGACCTGCACCAGCACCGACATCACCAACCCGACCGCGGCGGCGGCGATGGCGTGCAGGGCCGCGGTGGCCGGCGGCGCGTCGGCCTGCAGGCCGTAGGCGGCGCCCGCCGCCGACATCAACAGCGCGCCAGGAAGGCACATGCCGAGCGTCGCGACCAGTGCACCCCAACCGCCGCGCAGGCGATCGCCGACCAGGATCGACATGTTGACGGCGTTGAGCCCCGGCATGGTCTGGCTGATCGACAGCAGCTCGACGAACGTCACGTCGTCGAGCCACGCGCGTTTGCCGACCAGGGTCGCCCGCAAATAGGCCACCACGCCGCCCCCGATGCTGGTCGTGCCGAGCATCAGGAACGTCCCGAACAGGCTCGCCAGCGACGGGCTGGGCCCGGCGGCGGCACCGGGCGCTTGTCCGATCTGTCCGGCGGCGGGTTCACTCATGGCTTTGCGGCGGATTGCCCTTGAGCCGGTAGACCGCGCCGGTTTTGGTCGTGGTCAGTGCCAGCCAGTCCTCCGCCACGTGCTGCAGCAGCACGAAGAAGCGCTCGCACAGGGCCAGCGCCTTGGGCGAAATATGGTCGCCCTTCTTGATGCGGATCTGGAAGGCGAACTCGCCGACGAACGGGTGGTGGTCGCCGCGGCCGCGCCACAGCGCGAGATTGGCATTGGCGGAAGCGCCATGGCCGAAGTCGAGCAGGCAGATGTCTTCAAGAAGCTCCTCGACGATCGTCTGGTTCACCAGTGCAATCTCGTCGGCATCCTCGCAGTCGATCACCTTGAGCGGGGGGAAGAGATCGCCCAGGTCGCCGAGCGACATGTGGCCGAGCGATGCCATCACCATGCGCTGCGCCTCGGGAGCCTGGCTCAGGCCGAACTCGACATTGTGCGACATCAGCCGGCGCATGCTGCCGACCTTGTCGCTGACCGGCAGCAGCTCGACCTTGTACTTGATCTTGTACTTGCCGGCGATGTTGGGGCGCACGTCGATCGCGGCGGCGTGGGCCGGATCGGGATGGCGGAACTTGAAGACGATCTCCGGGTCGGCGATGGGAAAGCCGTCCTGATAGGCGATGCGCCGGCGGACGATGAAGGCGTTGTTGTAGAGGTGGAAGTGCTGGGTATCGAGGAACAGCACCTCGCGAACCTCGGGCCGGGTACGGCCGCTGGTGGGATGGTGGTAGCCGACGCCGATCGGTTCGGCGGCGCGCTTCACCAGATGGGCAAAGTCCTTGAAAACCTGGGGCGAGGTGAACCGGTCAGGCTTGAGAATGAGCTTGCACTGGAGATAGCCGACTTCGTCGAAAGGGGTGCCGTCGGCATAGGTACCCTGCTGACGATCGTTCATCCAGGCGAGCAGCGTGCCGTCCGCTGCGTCTGCTTTCATACGCGGTTCTCCCTCGCCGCGACCTTAATATCGCGAGGCCGCAGGGAGCAAGTCTGGGACTGATCGGCCTTTGCGCCGTAGTGGAAGCGCAGCCGGTGAGGCGGGCAGGGCCAGCGCGAAGAGGACGGTCGCCTTCACGACGGCCTTGCACGGCATGGACAGGTTCTCAGCGGCTGTTCCGGCGCGCCCAGCTCTGCAGGTAATCGAGGCAGAAGGCGAGATCGACGACGTCGACATAGCGTCGCCCGATGTCGCGCAGATTGTCCCGGTGCGGCTGTTCCTCGATGTCGCCGACGCAGTCCTCCGGCACCAGCGTGCGATAGCGCAGGCTGAAGCTGTCCAGCGCGGTGCCGCGGATGCAGCCCGACGTGTTGCAGCCGGTGACGATCACCGTGTCGACCCGTTCCTTGGTGAAATAGTTGGCGACCCCGGTCTCGAAGAAGATCGAGGGGCCCTTCTTGGTGACCTGCAGGTCGTAGGCAGGGTCGTAGATGCGCGGATCCAGTTTCGTGCTGGGATGACTGTGCAGGAAGGTCTCGCGCACCGCGGTGATCTTCCAGTAGGGCATCTCGCGCTCGTTGAGATAGGCGGTGTTGCACACCGCCACCGGCACACCGGCCGCGCGTGCGACCTTGAGCAGCGTCTCCGTGTTCTCGACCGCGCGCGATACCAGGGGCGCGCCGCCCAGCGGATATTGCGGGTCGGTGAAGCCCAGCTGGAAATCGACGACCACGATGCCGGGCTTCTCGCCGGTACCTACCGGAATGGCGCCGTAGCTGCGCCGCTGATAGTCGTCGCTCATCGGACTCCGATCTGCCGGCCTATTGCCGCTGGCTGGTTTTGACGTCGACCTGATCGGCACGCCCGAACGTGTCGACCTTGCCGTCGGTGAAGCAGATGTAATACCGGTCCGACAGGCTCCACGGTGTGCGGCTCCAGAAGTCCTTCGCCACCGTGTAGACCGAGCAGCTGCGGCCCGGTGAATGGCTCGAGCTCTCGGGCTGCCCCATCACCGCCACGACCTCGTCCTGGGTCATGCCGGCCCGGACCTTCTCCAGACTGGAATTGTGGACGCAGCCGCCGGTGGCGGCGGCGATCAGCAACCCGACTGTGGCGCGCTTCATGACGTAACCCCTGCGCAACAGCCGCAACGATAAGCCAGAGTTGGCCTGACCGACAACTTTCCTCGCCTGTCGCCGCGGCCGTCGCGGCTGGCGTGCGGGCGGGGGATGCGCTACCTCCGCTGCATGCAATCCGCGAACCGTTTCCAGCCGCCCGGCCTCGGCGCCAGCCTGAGCGCCCACACGTCGGTGGGCCTGCCCGACACCGCGATCGTCGAGGTGGCGATGGCGGTGTTCGGCGACCGCGATGTCGTGCCGCTGTGGTTCGGCGAGAGCGACCTCGTCACGCCGGACTTCGTGCGCGAGGCGGCGGCGCAGGGGCTTCGTGAAGGCGAGACGTTCTACACGTGGCAGCGTGGCACGCCGGAACTGCGCGCGGCGCTGTCGGCCTACACCGAACGGCTCTATCGCGTCACTTGTCCGCCGGACCGCGTGTCGCTGACCACCGGAGGCATGCAGGCCATCCTGTTGTGCTGCCAGCTGCTGCTCGATCCCGGTGACAATGTGGTGATCGTGTCGCCGATCTGGCCGAACATCAGTTCCGCCACCCGGCTGGTTCGCGGCGAGCCCAAATACGTGGCGCTCGACCGCCGGCGCGACGGTGGCTGGACGCTCGACCTTCAGAAGCTGTTCGATGCGGTCGACGACCGCACGCGGGCGATCTTCGTCAATTCGCCGGGCAATCCGACGGGATGGACGATGACGGCCGACGAGCAGCGCGCGGTCCTGGAGTTCGCGAAGAAGCGCGGGCTCTGGATCATGGCCGACGAGGTCTACGCCCGGTTGATCTATACGCGCCGTCCCGACGGACGGCAGGTCGCGCCGTCGTTCCTCGAGATCGCCGGACCCGACGATCCGGTGCTGGTGTTGAACAGCTTCTCCAAGCCATGGGCGATGACGGGCTGGCGGCTCGGGTGGTTGACCCATCCGGCGGCGCTCGGCGACGAGATCGCCAAGCTGGTGCAGATCAACACTTCGGGCGCACCGGCCTTCCTCCAGCGCGGCGCGATCGCGGCGCTGGAGAAGGGCGACGATTTCGTGGCCCAGATGGTCGAGCGCTGCCGCTCCGGCGGCGAACTGGTGTTCCAGCGCCTGTCGGCCCTGCCGCGGGTGAAGATCGCGCGGCCGGAGGCGGCCTTCTATTCCTTCTTCTCGGTCGACGGCGTCGACGACACGCTCGGCTTCTGCAAGAAGCTCGCAAAGGACTACAAGGTCGGCCTGGCGCCGGGCGAGGCGTTCGCCGCGGGCGGGCAGGGCAACATCCGCCTGTGCTTCGCCTCGGGCGCCGACCAGCTCAGCAAGGGTCTCGACCGTATCGAGGCCGCGGTGAAGGCCTTGTGATGCGATGGCGACAGAACCCTCCATCGAGGTCCGGCACCTGCGCAAGGTGTACGGCGAGATCGTCGCCGTCGACGATCTGACCTTCGGCGTCGCGCCCGGCGCGGTGCTCGGGCTGCTGGGCGGCAACGGCGCCGGCAAGACCACGACCATCGCCATGCTGCTCGGCCTGCTCGAGCCCACCTCGGGGACCATCCATGTCCTGGGCATCGACGTGCGCCGGCATCGCTACGCGGCGTTGCCGCGCATGAACTTCGCGTCGCCCTATGTCGACCTGCCGCACCGGCTGACGGTGCGCCAGAACCTTGCCTTCTATGGCCGGCTCTATGGCGTGAAGCAGCTCGACAGGCGCATCGACGAGATCGCCGAGCACATGCAGGTAACGCCGTTTCTAGACCGTCCGGCCGGCAAGCTGTCCGCCGGACAGAAGACCCGCCTGGCGCTTGCCAAGGCGCTGATCAACCGGCCCAGTGTGCTGCTGCTCGACGAGCCGACCGCGTCGCTGGATCCCGACACGGCCGACTGGGTGCGGACGTACCTCAAGGAATACCAGCGCGAAACCCACGCCACGATCCTGCTCGCGTCGCACAACATGGGCGAGGTCGAGCGGCTCTGCGACGACGTGATCCTGATGCAGGCCGGCCGCGTGTTCGACCGCGGCTCGCCCGACGAATTGATCAAGCGCTTCGGCCGCGAAGACATGGAGGAGGTGTTTCTCGACATGGCGCGGGGTCGCGGCCGCGGGCTGGATGCCCTCAGGAAGGCGGGAGCGGCGGCATGAGCGGTTCCGTCGAACGGATCTACGCGCTGGTGCTGAGGCACATCCATATCTGGCGCAGTTCGGTGATGCGCCTGGTCGATTCGATCTACTGGCCGGCGGTGCAGATGGTGATGTGGGGCTTCATGACCCAGTACCTGCTGCCGCAGGCCTCGTTCGTGGCGCAGGCGGCCGGTGTGCTGCTGTCGGGCCTGCTGCTCTGGGAGGTCGTGGTGCGCGGCAACCTCTCGCTGTCCATCGCGTTTCTCGAGGAGATGTGGTCGCGCAATCTCGGTCACCTGTTCGTCAGCCCGATCCGCTCGTGGGAGATGGCGACGGGCATCATCATTGCCGCCTTCCTGCGCACCCTGCTCGGGCTGGTTCCGGTGTCGCTGCTCGCCTGGGCGTTCTTCGGCTACAACATCTACACGCTCGGCCTGCCGCTGGTGGCGTTCTTCTTCATCCTGCAGATGTTCTCGTGGTCGATCGGCCTCGCCATGTCCGGGATGATCATGCGGGTCGGCCAGAGCGCGGAGAGCTTCGCCTGGGCTGCGGTGTTCATCCTGATGCCGGTAAGCGGCGTTTACTATCCGGTGAGCGTTCTGCCGAAGTGGCTGCAGGTGATCTCCTGTGGCCTGCCGCCGGCCTACATCTTCGAGGGCATGCGCGCGATCCTGGCGGAGAAGACCGTGCACTGGGATGGGCTCGCCATCGCGTTCGGCCTGTCGGTGGTTTACCTGGTGATCGGCTTCCAGATCTTCCTGGCGTTCTTCCGCGCCTCGCGCCGTGCCGGCACCTTGCTGGGGCAGGGCGAATAGCGGCGACTACGGGGCCTTGAGCAGGCTGGCGCACGCCGACGGCAGCTTGGGCCGGTAGGGGACCTGCGGGGCGTCGGGCGGCGGCAGCTTCACCGGCGGGCGCGTGAACCAGAGGTCGAGCGGCTCGCCGCAGCCATCGTCGCTGTAGTAGCCGGCCTGCGCCTGGCAATTGGGATTGCCCGGCGGGCAATAGAGTCGAACATGGAAGTGCTCGTCGTGGCCGACCCACACCACCAGCTTGTTCAGCCAGGCACGGTTGCCGGTCGTGGTCTGGCAGAGCCGCTGCTTGATCCATCGGTTCACGAAGATGCGGTCGACGTGCGGCATCTCGGCCGCCGTTCGCAGCAGGCTGACATGCTGCTGGTTGAATACCGTGTCGTCGATGCCGGTGTCGTCGGTTCGGACCAGGGAGCGCAACTTCGGATGTTCGCGGTCGGCGGGCGCACGGCGCGCGCCGGGCTGGCGCTCGAACCAGATGTCGGCATCGAGGCCGGTCTGATGGCTCTGGTGTCCGCTCGGCGCGGGGCCGCCGCGCGGCTGGCCGATATCGCCGATGTAGAGATGGGCCTGCCCCTGGGCACGCATGCGCTCGGACAACTGAGTGATGTAGTCGATGGTGACCGGCTGGCCCCAATAGCGGTTGCGGCTGACCCGGATCGCTTCATAGCCGGGCCCGTCGAGCGGCAGGGCCGTGGCCCCCTGGAGGCAGCCCGCGCTGTAGAAGCCGATCGACTGGGTGGGACCCGGGGCAGGCGTGGTCACCGTCGACCAGTCCGCGGCTGCTGCCGACCCATCGGCGCCGACGCGCAATACCAACGCGATCAGCGAAACGACGACAGATACACCAAGGCGCTTCATCTTGTTGGCAGGATACGCGGCAGCTAAGACTTTGCCCATGGTTTCGGGGACGACCTCTGGGGTGGCCGGCTACGCCAACATTACCCTGACGCGCGACGGTGCGGTGGCGCGTCTGACGTTCAATCGCCCCGACCGGCGCAACGCACTTACCCACGCCATGATGCTGGAACTCGAAGATGCATTCGTGACGCTGCGCGACGATGTTTCGTGCCGGGTGGTGGTGCTGCGCGGGGCCGGCGGCCACTTCTGCGCTGGCGGCGATCTCGATGCCATGGCCAACATGCCTCCCAGGCCGACCGCCGGGGCGGCCGATCCCCTGGTGCCGGCATATCGTCAGTTCGGCAAGGCGTTGATGGCCCTCAATCACCTGCCGCAGGCGACCGTGGCGGTGGTCGAAGGTTCGGCAGTCGGTGGCGGCTTCGGCATGGCCTGCTGCTCCGACGTGGTGATCGTTCATGAAAGCGCGCGCTTCGGCATGCCCGAGCCGAAATGGGGCTTCATTCCGTCGCAGATCCTGCCGTTCGTCGTACGACGCATGGGCGAAGGCACAGCGCGCGACCTTGCGGTGACCGGCCGGGTGATCGACGCGGCGGAGGCCCATCGATTGGGGCTCGGCCGGCACCTGTGCAACAACACTGCCGAGGTCAATCGCGTGCTGAAGGCCGTGCTCGATGATGTGCTGCGCATGGAGCCGCAGGCGCTGGCGACGGCGAAGCGGCTGGTCTTGTCGGCCGCGACGTCGGAAGATCGAGCGGTGCTGGACGACGCAGCCGAGAGCCTGGTCGGGTTGTTGCGTCGTCCTGAGGCGAGCGAGGGAATCAAGGCCTTCATGGCCAAGAAGCCGCCGCCCTGGATGAAGGAAGGTTGATCGTGCGGAACTATCGCCACATCGAGGTCAACCC